>JAGLWV010000218.1 GCA_023133225.1 Candidatus Aminicenantota bacterium
CCGTTTTTTAAAATTGTCCGGGACAGAAAAAAGGGGACAGAAAAAAGGGGACAGAGAAAAAGAGGACAGAGAAAAAGGGGACAGAGAAAAAGGGGACAGAGAAAAAGGGGACAGGCTACTTTTTTTCCAAAAAAAGTTGCCTGTCCCCTTTTTCTCCTCGCGAATATATTCTACTAAGGCGTCTTCTCCCTCACCGCATACCTCACGAGCTTCGGAAAATCCTCTTCCACTGCATAGTAAAGGCGGCCTTTCCTGTCAACAGCAAAGGCCAAACCCTTCACTTCGAGCGAGGCAATGTATTTATCTTTTTCAAATATCTCGAGGTGACTGGGAGCATCAGAATCCGGGCCATCCAGAGTAACATAAAGTCTGTTTTTGTGTTCGAGTACCGAAGCGCCTGGAAAGCGGAAGCCAATCCTGCCATCTGGATCTTCTGTGACCGTTACCGGGCTGAAAGATTCTGATTCCCGTTTGATAATTCCCAAAGTTTCATTCTCCTCATAGATACTAATCTCGTATTCATGGGGATTGACGATATAGATTTTTCCGCTTCTTGACCTGTATGCCCTTCCCGGGAGTTTCAGAAAAGGAAAAACACTGTATTTAGAATATTTTACGGGAATCTCAAAGGGTTTCCCATAGGAATTCAAAAGTTTTCCTTCCTGACTGAATATATGAAATATGTTGTCGTTTTTCAGTCCTAATACATTGACCTTTTCTTCTGAGTGAGGAATGATATTCATCGCTTGAAAATCTATTTTAAACGAGTGAATAAACCGGCCTCCCTCATCGAAGATAAGAATTTTCATGCTGTTTCGGTCATGGACGTAGATCTTCCCTTTTTCGGTAACCGCTAATCCGGTGACATAAGTAACCTCTTTGGGCCCTTCTCCTTTTTTGATTTCCAGGCTCATCAGGAAATTCCCGTCTTTATCAAACTTCTGGATCCTAAAATTCATTCCATCCAGAATATAAATGTTTTCTTCTGAATCCAGGGCGATATTATTGACGCCTGCAAACACGTACTGTTCATCGCCGCTTTCTACTCCGATACTGAGGTCTTCTTCCAGTGTAAACTCAAGCGGCTGTTTCTTTGTACATCCGGAGAATAAACAGATCGATGCGAATAAACAGAATAAAAAGAAAATAATAACTGCAGAGGATATTTTTTTCACTTTTCTACTTTCATCATAATAATAATATTATTGTAAGGCAAATTGGGGCCAGACCTTTATAATAAATACCCTCTACTTTACGGCTAACGTAAATTGCCTTATGATTATTGTGGAGATTACCAATGAAAGTAATAAGTGATTCCTTGAGTTTATCGACGAGTGGATTTAGCGATATGAAAGACCTGACCGGAGACGTTTCTAAAAAGCTCTCAGAGAGCGGTCTCAGGGATGGCATCGTCAACCTCTTTGTCCCGGGCTCCACAGGAGGTCTGACGACCATCGAGTATGAGTCCGGCTTGGTTGAGGACTTCTCTGAGTTCATGGAAAAGATGATCCCCAGCAATAAGACCTATCACCATGATGCAAGATGGGGAGACGGCAACGGATTCTCTCACGTCAGAGCCTCGCTCCTCGGACCTTCACTCAACGTTCCTTTCTCAGGCGGCACGCTCAATCTCGGAACATGGCAGCAGATTGTCTTTCTCGACTTTGACAACCGCTCCCGCTCCCGCACAATCCTCCTCCAGTTCATGGGGGAATAAGGAGGAAGCTCCTGGCTCATCGCTCATAGCTCATGGTAAGAAAAGATAAAGGGAGGAGCTCCTGGCTCATAGCTCATGGTAAAAAGA
>JAGLWV010000219.1 GCA_023133225.1 Candidatus Aminicenantota bacterium
GTGGCGGTGGAGGTTGCGGATGTGAATCGATTCGAAAATTTGGGGAAGTTTCATTCCTATGCCGGAGTGATCCCATCGACGCACAGCTCAGGGGGAAGGACCTATCACGGCAAGATCGTAAAGGAAGGGAACCGCGGGCTGCGCTGGGCGGCGGTGGAGGCGGTATGGCCAGCCATCCGTGCTGATTTTGATCTGAGATGTTTCTATGAACGATTAAAGAAGAGGAAAGGGGCAAACTCGGCCAAAGTGGCCACAGCCAGGCGCTTGTTGACGATCATCTACCGGATGTTGAAAGAGAATCGTCCGTATATTCCATATAAAAGATGACAAAGAGACGAATCGGCTGCCTTCTGAAATTCTTAATGGGCCATTAGGGTCGCATTCCTTATAAGGTTAAGGGGCCGAAACCGGATATTACCGTGTGTGCAGACTTGGGAAGCCAAAGGCACGGATAGAAGAATGGTTCAAAAGACCTTGGGCAGAAGATTAAACAAGAGAAAAAAAAGGAGGTGCTAAAGAAAGTACTTGCATTACATCATCATAGAAGAATTTCATTTTTCGAGGTCAACAAATCTCTCCAAATTTTAAGCACCTTTCGCTTGCTTGCAGCCTAGGATAGACTTATCACACTAAAAACAGCGAAGTCAATATCGGGAAAAGAGACTCGAGACTTAAGAAATAGAGAAATAACCCTGAGCAGAATAGACCTCACCAGCAATTGAGATAAAAAACATTGCCTTCGGTGGCTTTCAGAAATATTCCGCTCTCTGTTCGGCTGCTATCATAAGGTGGTGATGTGCACCCTGCTGGGGAGGAGGACATTCGGCATGAAAAATAAGCTTGAGGTGATTGATTATCTTGTCAATAACTTTATGCTCTTCTATAAAGGATATGATTCTCATCTGTCCACCGCCTCATATTGCCCACCAGGAACTCCTGATGGCAGCCGAGGAGAGAGGGGAATATTTCTGAGAGGCTCTGTGGTTGCTTTTTGATGATTCGGGGGCCGAGTCTATCTTAAACTTGATGGTTTGGAGCTTTTGGTTGTTTGTTGCTCTTTTCTAGCCGTTGACTTTGTCGTTTTGGGAGTGATACCCTTATTTGAGAATGTCAGTGGGTGGAAATTATGGAAAATCGGATGAGATTCGATGCAACTCCAAAAACCAAATTATTATATTTAATCTGGGCTGGGCGGCAGAGAAATGTCTGGAATTATTAAAACGATCCCAACAAGCAGGGCCTAAAAACACCCGAGTTTCGATTCAATTACATAAAATATTTGATTGGCAATAATAAAATGCCTGATAATTCAAAAATCATCCTTTTTTTTAAATCGGCACTGGGAATCTACACCGCTCTTAGCCTAGCCTCAGTGATACACCTTATTGCCCCAATTTTTTTTATCCCATTTTCATATCAAGTGAAATTGTGGCTTTCTTTAGCCTATGGATACTGGATCACCATCACTTTTATTCTGGTTCAGATTGGTTTGGGAAGACTTCTTCTCCGCCTCCCGCTTCTGCGTGAAATAGATTTATCTAAAGTTCCGCATTTAATCTTTTCCTTTGGAACCGGCTTTTATATTACGTACTTTTTATTAATGATTTTGGCTCATCTCAATTGGCTGAAAAATCCAATAATTTATTTATTTTTTTTAGCAGCTGTTCCTTCTGCATTCTCGGGATTAAAAACACTCAACAGATTCGACCACTCTCCTTCACGAGAAAAAAGAAAGACTTCATATAAAATTGGTTTTAAAATTTGTATTCCGATCGTAGTTATTATTTTTATTATCATATGGTTTACACCCTTTTTCATCCAAACCCTTCTTCCCAATACAGATTGGGATGGAGCATCATTCCATCTTCCTCAAGCCAAACGTTTTTTGGAAGGGAAAATTAATCAAATTGAGCCCAGCTTTTATTTTTATAATTTCCCCAGCGCGATAAATCTCGTCTATTCCCTTTTTTTATCGCTTAATGCGGAAGCAGCCATAATTCCCTTTAACTTTTTGTCGGCAATTATAATCATTCTTGTGGTATATGTCTTCACCACACAATTATGGAACAGAAAAGCCGCAGTATGGGCGGCAGTCATGTGTATTGGAGTCAACCTGTTGTGGGAAGTTTCTATTACTCCCCGTATCGATGTGTTTTTGACTTTGTTTATCCTGCTAGCTTGTTATGCCATTCTTCTATGGATCTCCAAAAAAGAGAAAAATGGTTTATTGATTCTTACTGGAATGATGCTAGGAATCGCAATAGGAATAAAATATACCGCTGCATTCTTCGTTATTGTTCTAGTACCCATTATCATGCTGCTCAGTTTTAAAAGAAATCCTAACAAATACAAACAGACCATCATGCTTCTTCTTCTATGCACTCTTGTTATAGCGATCCCATCAAGCTGGTGGTATGCCCGTAATTTGATTCACTTGGGTGATCCCATATATCCTTATATATCTGGAAAACTTTTTTACGACAGCAACAAGGAATTAAAAGACCTGAATAGTTCGATCAAAGAACTGCTTCAGACGATGCCCCCAGAAGAAGAGATTGAAACAACGATCGCACAATTATATGGATCAAAATCCCCTTTTTCAGATATTACCAAACCAAAAAAACCGCACAATCTTTTCAACCTTTGGGATATTCTTAAAAATCCCGACAAACACCAAAGAAATCCCTATCATGAGATCAATGTTTTCATTCTGCTGTTTTTCTTCCTGCCGTTTTTTACCCGCCGGAAAGAAGTGATGTGGTTATATGGAATCGGACTAGCTTTTTATATAATCATAGCACCTCAAACCTATTTGGTGAGATACGCATTGCCGGTATTTCCACTTTTCTCGATCGGAGCGGGAGTGATCGTATCCAATCTTCGATCAAAAATATTGACGTTCACCATTGGATTAGGTATCTGTCTGACTCTTGTCTATTTTAACTATTTTGAGTGGGGAAAAATTTCGTATTTGCAGCCTAAGACATACCTTATAGAAAAAACGAGCCGGATAAAATGGCTGGAAAATACAGGTTATAACTTAAGACTTATAGATACCCCTCAATTCATTCATTTTGTGAATAAAGCCGTTGAAAATGGCTCAATTAAAAAAGATGACTCATTGCTCATGATCGGAGAGTGCAAAGGGAATTTGTTAAAATGCAAATATCTCCCGGATCCAGGCCGCGGGCCGGTCCTGTGGCTCGAAGAGTTGATAAAATCAAAGAATGATTATGAGGATCTAGCCCAAAATTTATACAACAAAGGTATTCAATATCTCGCAGTCAATACGTCATATTTTAAAGCAGTTTCAACGATACTTCCCATAGAACAGGAACCAATTCTATTCGGTTTATTTCACCTCACACATTTTTTGGAAAAACACACTGATATCATTTATAATAAAGAGGGGATAATCTTAGCCAAAATTAAACCAATAAAAAAATATTAAAAAATGGAGCGATCATGAAGCTTGTTATCATAATTCCCGCCCATAATGAGGAAAGCACCGTGGGTGATATCATCAGCAATGTGCCGCATCAGATCGAAGGCATTGACCAAATAGAAGTTGTAGTCATAAATGATGCTTCTTCCGATAAAACTAAATCCGCAGCAGAATCCGCTGGGGCATCCGTTATTTCTCACGTCAGGAATTTGGGCGTTGGCGCAGCCTTTCATACCGGGATTATTGCGGCGCTTAAGAAAAAAGCTGATATTATCGTGAATATCGACGCAGACGGACAGTTTAATCCTGAAGATATTCCCGTATTGATAGAACCTATTTTAAAAGGGGAGGCAAGTTTTGTCACAGCATCAAGATTTAAGGATCCAGCCCTAACCCCTAAAATGCCGAAAATAAAGATCTGGGGCAACAAAAGAATGTCCCAACTGATAAGTTTTCTCACCGGACAGAAATTTTACGATGTTTCCTGTGGCTTTAGGGCTTATTCCAAAGATACGGCTTTAAGGTTATCTCTCTTCGGAAAATTTACCTACACCCAGGAAACATTTCTAGATCTTGCGAACAAGGACGTCCCCATTAAAGAGATTCCAATCGTTGTAAAAGAAGAACGATTGTATGGGAAATCGAGTATTTCTTCTAATCTTTGGAAATATGCCGCAAAAACATCCAAGATAATATTCCGATCATTTAGAGATTATAAGCCATTAAGATTTTTTGGACTGCTTTCCCTGCCTATTTTTTTCATCGGCACATCACTCGAAACTTTTCTTTTTATCCACTATTTGATGACGGGACGGTTTTCTCCGCATAAATGGGCCGGTTTTTCAGGTCTTGGTTTGATATTGATCGGAATATTTCTACTTTTTCTTGGAATAGTCGCAGATATGCTGGATAGAATTCGTTCTAATCAGGAAGAGATATTGTATTATGAAAGAAAAAGAGAATATGAAAAAAATAAACAGTATGAATAAAAATGATACTTTTTAATAAACATAAAAAACGAAATCAGATGAACACTAACTATTTAGATATCTGTTTTCGTTCATTGGACTGGGCCCGCAATAAGAATTTCAAAGGCTATAGTAAATTTGATGCACTAAATAGCCCCATATTACGATTTTTGGCTGGAAATTCACGCTTTCTTCGTAGTTCTTATGTTTTTGGCATTAGCCGACTACCAATTAATATTCGACCTCTTTTATTCGTTAAAAAGAAGCAAAATCCAAAGGGATTAGCTCTGTTTGCGAGATCTTATTTCAATTTATACCAAACGACAAAAAATGATTCTCTTAAAGAACATGCCCTAGATCTGCTTGAAATTCTTCTAAATCTATCAGAAAAAGATAATCGTTCAGGCCATTGTTAGGGATATAATCATCCCTGGCAAAATATTGCGTTTTTTATTCCACCCTATGAACCGAATTGTGTGGTTACATGCGCTGTAGCTGAGGCATTTTTGCATGCTTATCATATAACAAATAACTCAAATCATCTTGACGTATGCAAGTCCGTGGCTGATTTTCTATTAAAAGACTTAAATCACATTGAAGTGGGATCGAACATGCAATGTCTCAGCTATGACCTCCATAGTTCATGGAAAGTAATTAATGTTAATTCGTTTGTATCTGCCTTTCTCGCTAAACTTTATAATATAACTAAAAAGACGGAATACAAAATAGTGTCCCAGGCGATAATGCGATGGATAATATCACAGAAAACTGATTACAATGCCTGGTACTATTCTGATCCTCCAGAAGCGTCGAGAATCACGCATGACAATTATCATACTGGCTTTGTACTTGACTCTATTCAGGAATATTTGGAAGTCTTTTCAGATATTGATATAGAACAAACATGGAGAAACGGCCTAACATATTATAAATCGAATCTTTTCAATGATGATTTTTCGCCAAAATGGATGTACAATCAAAAATATCCCAACGATATTCATGGCGCTACGCAAGGGATAATCACCTTTGCTAAAGCATCTGTTGTTGATCCCGAATATTTAAATATTTCCAAAAAAATTCTTTATTGGACGATAACAAATTTATATGAATCCAAAAAAAGTCGTTTCTATTATCAGAAAGGAAGAATTTGGAAAATAAAATATACATTAATGAGGTGGAGCCAAGCACGGATGTGCTATGCAATGAGTGTATTTATTAAAGCTGAAAAATGAAAAAAAAAATTCTATATATTTGCCGTAAATCAATTCATCATTTCAAGCAGTTAGATTACAGGTTTCTATCAGAAAAATATGACGTCACTCTTTTCTATTTCACATACTTTCCTATTACAATAATAAAACTTTTTATGGCAATACGGAAGCATGATCTAGCGTTTTGTTGGTTTGGCAATATTTGGTCATTTCTCGCGGTTATCTTCTCAAAAATATGGCGAAAAAAAAAGTGTTATTGTGGCTGGTGGTCATGATGTAGCCAATGTCCCAGAAATACATTATGGACTAGCACAGCATAAAATCATGAAGCACTTCACACGCTTTGCTTTTACATATGCAGATCTGGTTCTACCAGACCATTTCAGCTGTGTGTCGGCCTATCATTCAGCATTCTTGATGCCGGCATCTGCGGTATTGTCCTTCAATATTCAGCAATTTTCAAAATACTGCCAGGAAACTTTGGCATACAAGAAGGCACATTATCTTTGTTTTCGGTAATACTTGGCTATCCTGCTGACCTGGCAATGGCTGCTGCCCTTTTTATACGTGGAATCGGCCTAATAACAAAGATATTGCCTGGTCTATTTTTTGCTTATATATTAAACCGTCGTTTAGTATTCGGTGTCGTAAAGACTGGTGATATAAATAGCACCACTAATGATAGTGCTGATAAGATGTCGAAAGATCCAACCTAGTTATTTTTTATGCTCGATGATTTTCGACCCCAAAATTCAATCTGTTCGATCATCCAGTCTGTCAGATCCGCCTCTTGACAAAGCAGCTTCTCTCTTCGGAGCCTCCACGTAGATGGAGTGTTTGGATCAAGCAGCAAATCCATAGCGATTCGAAGAGCCTCTTCTTCTGACTGGGTCTGATAGAGCATTTTGTAGTGCTTAACGAGGCGGTTAACAGCTCCCCAGTTCATGGAATTGACTAATACTCCAGGTATGCCCAGAATAGCCCCCTCAACAGCCACAGTGGAACTTTCTCCAAATGTGAGTTTAGAAAAGGCCAACAGATGGTGAAATTGATTCGGAGCAAATGGAAGTTGAAACCGCTTGAATTCATCCGGCATAGGAGATTCAGATACAACAAGAACACGTGCATGCTTCTCTAATGCAAGCAGAGTCTTAAGTTTGTGATCTGTCTTAATGCCTGACTTCCGGATGTCATGAGCAGCTTGCCAAGAAACAAAACGAGCTATGATATATGAACCGGGCTCAAGACCATATTCTCTGGGAATGGATTCATCTGGAATGAAGCGTTTTGGGTGAAGATAAGCCAATTCATCAAAACTTTGATAACGAATATGCTTTTTTCCCCAATCCTTCTCATAATGGGTAGCAGTACAGACTCTCGTTACAAAAGGAAATGTGATTCGCTGCTGTAGCACACCGTCTTCCGTGTCTTCAAAAACAAGGACAGGTCGCTTAATAAGGAAACCGACATGAGCTGCCGAAGGCCCTACACGGGCCACAATAATATCCGGTCGGAAGTTCCGAGTAAAACGCCATAAACGCCAATCACGTTTCAGCAGTTCAAGACCCAGAACAATGATTCCCCTGCCCTTTCCTGAGCTAAGCAGTGTGTATTCAAGGTTCCAGGAATCCAAAAGGCATGTCGTCACATCCTTCTCACGCGCGGTGATGGCAATAATGTTACCGCGTTGTGTGAGTTCAAAAATTGCATTTCTAAAAAGGTGTGCATGTTTTGGGTGTGTGATTTCAAATAGGATTCGCATCGACCTTAGACTCTTCCCCGAACGCGCGTCTTTACAGAATAATATCAGTCAACATATTTAAAGTTATAAAAGATAAATTTTAAAAAATCAAAGAATAAATGTAACGATAAATGAAAGCCTCGGCTATCCAATAATTATGTGATATATTTATACAGAGAAATTCTTAAGAGAAAACGGTCAAAGTAAGGTTTTTTTCAGGCTTAATTCCTTATCTAATTAAAAATGAATATTAAACAATCAACGGTTAACAAAATAAAGACACAATCAAAGTCAATTTTGATTATTACAATGCTTCTCTCATCCATTTTAATGATCTGCGGAGTTTATACAAAATACGAATTAGAGCATGACGAATCAATTTCCTATTTGGCAAGTTCCGGGCACCAAAAAGAATACAGTACCATTAAAAATTCACATCTATATGGTAAAGTAGTTTCTGTTAACCACTGGAAAAAATATCTAAAAGTAGAAAAACCTTTCTGCTTTAATAAAATTTCTCATGACTTATCTCATTATGACATTCATCCTCCCCTCTATTTTTGGCTTCTCCATATATGGACTCTTATTTTTGGCATCAAACTTTGGACCGGTCCGATTTTAAATATACTATTGTCTTTGGCGACACTGATAATATTATTTAAATTCTCAAAAGTGCTGCTTAAGAATCCATTCCAAGCATCCTTAGTATCGTTGATGTGGGCCATAAGCCCGAGTGTCATTGTCATTCCACTTGTAGCAAGACCATATAATCTTTTAGCCTTGATATCCATACTTTTTATTTGGCAATATTATAAATGTTTCTTAATACCGGGAAAAACTTCAGTCAAAAAACTTATTATTCTTGTCCTTTACATTATATTAGGAACACTAGCACATTATTATTTCCTGCTCATTTTATTTGGCAGCTGGTTAGCTGCACATCTCACAATCATAAACATTGATACAATAAAAAAAATAAAATTCAATATCTCATTATTACTGGGATTACTCGCAGTTGTACTAATCCACCCTCAATTTTATTTATCTTTTATTAGACAACAATCGCAGAAACTGCCTGCTGATATTTCCAATCTGCCGGATAGAATTCTCAATATAATATTAGCGGTTCTAAACTTCTTTATTAAAGTAGAAAGAGGAACAAAACAATATTTATTGACATTACTTTTAATAGGATCACTTATTTTATTGGTACTGTTTTACATTCTTCTCAAAAACAAAAAAACCAATTCATCAATGACTTTTAATAATTTGAATCCTGAATTTAACTTTATTTTCTATTTTTTATTTATAACTTTTTCCGCCTCAATTCTACTCTATGTCACTTTTCAAATACATCAGAATGCGATTGGTCCAAGATATCTTTGTATGGTTTGGCCCTTCCTTGCTTTAATATCGGTTTTAATCTTTAATGATTTTAATAAACATAAAATAAAATTAATTTTTATTTATATTATTATTTCACTCTCATCTATTGGCACCATACATCAGAGATACATCCAATTTTTTGAGCATAAATCCTATGCCCTCAACAAAAATATGCATCTTTCAAATCTAATTGTCATCGATAACATAAAAAGAGGAGTCCTACTGCCGATAATTCATACTATTCCAAATAATAAAAATGTTTTTGCAGCTGAGCAAAGCTATTTACTAAACCATCATATAGAATTACTTAGGAATATAGAGCCACCTGCTATGTACATAAGCAAAATAAATTATGAAAACACGACAGAAAATCAAAGAAAACTTCTTAAAAAAATACAGGCTAATTTTAAAATAAGAATGATCAAAGATGATATATTTTTGATATTAAAGAAATAGAAGATCAAAATCAGCAGTAATTTGACTTCAAATATCTGCTTTGTTATAAGCAATTATGCAGCTGCCTATCTAATACTTATTTTTAACACTTGTAAAATGTAATTTCTTTAATTTCAATAGATTACAATAGCAAAAATTGGGATTATTCGACAACACAATCTTTATTTTTATGTCTGACCATGGCGAAGAATTCTGGGAGCATGGTAGCTTTGAACATGGTCATACTCTCTATAATGAGGTCCTCCATGTCCCTTTAATAATTAAATATTCCTCCAAGCTCCCGGTTAAGAGGATAAAGCAGTACGCCCAACTCCTTGTTCTTTTTCCGACCATCCTGAGTATGACAGGGATAAAAAATGTTTTTGACCTGAAAGGAAAAGACCTGGTTCCATCCGTTCTTAATGATAAGCCAATTAATGAAGAGATGTTTTTTGAGGGAATTACATAACGAGCAGAAAAAAAGAAGGATGATCTAAAATCCTTAGGTTACATCAGGTAATTTAATACCTCCCCCACAACGCGCCCCACTCTGTTTTTTCAAACTGCCTTATCCTTTTCTTCCCGACAGTTGGATACCAGAGGCAATCATGATAGACATTGCTGGCAAAAGGCGCCCAGACAACCAAAGGTGAATGAAGGAGAAGCTTTTCAAGAAACCTGAGAAATCCAACTCTTAACATTCGGTCGCCCCAGATGACAATACTTTTCTTCGATTTAAACTGAAAATTGAGCCCTGAGATATCTTCACCGATGACTTCAATTTCTCCAGGGTCGCCAACTCCCAGGCCCATCTCATGGCACATCCGGATGTAGGGGATATCCATAGGCTCAAAACCCATTATTTTTGCAGCTATTGAATCAATGGCTACTGAATCTGCACCGGCTAAGATTATATTTTTTACCCTGGGCACCATGGTCCTCGGACCTGCCCCATCACCACAAACCGTGCCGTCCATCACGCTGAATATCCCCGGGTGAAGCTCTTTTTGCATCAAAACCAGATCCACCAATACTTCATGGATATATTTATGGGCATAATGCCTGACTTCTTTCAATAACCCGCCGAAAGCATTCTTCACTGCTCCGGTGGTCACGGAATGGCCGTGTGTCTTTACTGTCGGCAGATGGATGACATTTTTCCCTATAAACATCTTTGGTATCTCAATGCCTTCGGGAAAGATCTGGTCTAATTTCAGCAGCTTGCTCTTAAATTCATACTTGACCCATTCAACATCGGGCAGCGGGATAAACGGCAGATCATTTCTATCCAGTATCGGTGTCCACCTGTTATTTTTTGCTCCTTTTATCGGGTTGGTCACCACGGTCTTATTCTCGATAGGAAATAATCTCTCTTTCTTATAGCCATCCTCCAGAAGAGTCCTGGCTACCCCTTCCAACTGCCATGGCTGACTGGAGCAGGAAGGAAAATACTTGGTCCAGGACAGATTGAGCTTTATCAAGGTGTCATTATCTTTTGAAATGTAACTCTCATACTCCGCCATGTGCATTAATTTCCTGTAGTCTTCAAGAATTGTCTGGGGTGAAGTTTTTAATACAGCAACTTTTGGCCCTGCCATTCACTTACCTCAAATAAAGGATGAAAACCGCCGTTCCAATCCAGAGAAAAATATCTATAAGAAGAGGCTTGTCTTTAATGATCAGGGTCTCGGGAGTTCCGCCTTCATATCTCTGATGAATGAGGTAAAGATAGCGGAAAATCCCGTAAAGGACAAAAGGAACAGTATAGAGGAGATGTGTTGTCCCAAATTTATCTACTGTTTCCGGGGATATGGTGTAAAGACAGTAAGCAATAACGGTCGAAGCAGTAACAACAGCAATCATTTGATCCAAAAAGTAAGGATTGTACTCTTTGAGTATTGGACGGTGGTCCTTAGCCTCATCATCTAAAAGAACAAGCTCATGTCTTCTTTTGCCCATTGCCAGAAAGAGGGCGAGGAGTATGGTACAGATAAGAAGCCAGGAAGAGAGGGAAACCTCGATAGCCAATCCTCCAGCCACGACACGAATAAGGAACCCGGCTGCAATGACAAACACATCCAGGATCACCACATGTTTCAGCCAGAACGAATATGCTATTTGAAGGATAAAATAAACAAGAGTGACCATTAAGAAATTGATATTCAGAGTGACAGCCAAGATAAAAGCCAGTGCACTGAGAACGAAAAAAGACAGGATGGCATGTGATTTTTTCAGCCTCCCTGAAGCTAACGGCCTCTTTGATTTTACAGGATGGAGCTTATCCTCTTCGATGTCCTTAAGGTCGTTAAGAATATAAAGAGCACTGGAAATAACGCAGAAGCTAACAAAAGCCACAACGGTCTTTGCAACTAGAGAAAGAGTGGAAATATTTTGAGAAAAAATTAAGGCTGCGAAGATGAAGAGATTCTTAATCCACTGTTGAGGCCGTAAAGAGTTAAAAATTTCTTTTACTACCATCGAACTTATACCTTTTATATATTTTTTTATTCAATAATTCAATTGATCGTGTTTCCGAAACACTCAGCCGGAGTCTTCAAAAAGACGATAGCCCGAGCGTGCCAGATAAACTCCCAACAAAATGATCAAGGTTCCACCGGCTTGTAAAAGGGTTATCTTTTCAGAGAGAAAGATGTAGGCAAATACTATGGTTAAAACTGGAGTAATATTACCATAAATAGCTGTTTTGGTGTTCCCCACTCTCTTAACCGAGGAGTACCAGAAGATATAACTGATACAGATCGCAAAGAGTGCAGAATAAACAAGTCCAGCCCAGGCCTTAAAGGACAATCCATTCCAGTCAAGCTGGATGATACTTCGAACAGAAAAAGGAAGATAAAACAATGCACCGAATGCCAGAGTTATAGAGACAAATTTTAAAGGAGAGATCCTCTTCAAGAAAGATCTTGAAAGAACCGTATAAACAGCCCAGAAAAGATTTCCTGAAAATATCATCAAGTCACCCTTCATGTTTTGCCACGAAAAATGAAAAGCTCCGGTCTTTGTGATGACAAAATAAAAGCCGATAAAGGAGACAAGAATTCCTATCCATGCAATCCTATGTATTTTTTCATGCTTCAACAGAACGCTTAACAGGGCTATAAACACAGGCGTCATAGCCATGATGATGGCTGTGTTGGAAGCAGTCGTCCAGTTTATTCCGTGAATAAAAAATAATTGAAAAAAAGTGTTGCCAATTATGCCGAGAACCATCAATTTCCACAAGTCTGATTTAGATAGAGCAAACCCTTCGCCGCTTGCTAACAACACAATAATCAAAACCAAAGCGGACAAAAATAAGCGAATTCCATTAAATCCCAGAGGAGAGAATTCCCGGAGAGCTATTTTGATAAATGGAAAATTTATGGCCCAGAACAACACCGCTAAAAGCATAAATAAATCTGTGGCACCAAACTTCTTGTATTCTTCCATATTAACAAAAAATCAAAGAATAAAAATAGAGGAGCGAAGGTACAGCAAAGTGTAAAAAGTGAAGACCTTGCTCTATTTTGATCTCTTTCTCAACCGCGGATAATGAGCTTCCACAACAGATTTCATCCCACCTCTCGGATTGAATTCTCCTGTGAGTACAGCCCGTACCGGCTGGCAGGCTTTAACAATATCCTCTAGGATTCTGTTAACAGCGTTTTCATAAAAAATCCCCAGGTCTCTGTAGGCAAGGAGATACATTTTCAAAGATTTAAGCTCAAGACAGCTCTTCTCAGGAACATAACGAATGATAATGGTTCCGAAGTCAGGCAGCCCTGTTTTAGGACAAACTGAAGTAAATTCGGGATATTCAATTTTTATCTCATAATCAGGGAATTGATTGGGAAAAGTTTCGATTGGCGGCAGTTTTTCCTTTAAGCCCGCCTTTGCTTCCTTTTCGGTTATTCGAGGCGTCGTCTTTTCTTTTTTAACTTCTTTCTCCATTTTTTTGCAGTATATACCAACATTTTACAGAAAACAATATCAGTCCTTCGGCAAGCTGAGAAAGAGATATATTCGATCAACCTAAAAAACAGAAAACTTCGCTGCTTATTCATGGATAAAAAGTAACGAATGGAAATAAAAAATCTTATGTTTTTGATTCGGCTTTCTTTTTGATATAATGGCTAATCTGTCGAAACAACTTCGAGACGGGAATTTACAATTATCTTGCACAAAAATCTCCATGAAAATAATCTTCTTCGAGAATAAGAGATTAAATTAAAAACGGAGTTTGTCATGAGAGAATGTCAAATTGAAAAAAATCTTAAGAACTGCAACTGCACCTGGGAACCGTGCAGCCATAAAGGAATCTGCTGCGAATGCATTCAGTATCACTGGGGTATGAAAGAACTTCCTGCCTGCCTCTTTCCTGATGATGTTGAAAGAACGTATGACCGTTCCATAAAAAAATTCATTGAAATTTACCAGAGAACGCCGTAAAGCCCCTTGTTTTAGCAATGGGGATATAAGGCGCTTGCCGCAGAGCAGCAGCAGTTAGTAGTTGTATAAAGTAGCAAAATGGTATGTAATAAAAA
>JAGLWV010000022.1 GCA_023133225.1 Candidatus Aminicenantota bacterium
CGCTGTAGAAGATCTCGCTGTCCTCAATTCCCACCTCTCCGACCAAGTCCTTCTTCAATCCCAGGAAAACCTGAAAACAGGAGAGGCTCACGCTGTATCTTTCGAACCCGGCTAAATAATCCTTTAAATAATCCCTCTCATCCATCATCTTGAGGAAGGTATCAAAAGCATTGGCGTTTGAGATAATGACTTTTCCCTTGAACTCTGTTCCATCCTCAACCTTAACTCCGTAGGCTGTGTGGTCCTTGGTGAGAATTTTTTCCACTCGTGTCCTGAGCTTCACCTTGCCTCCGCGGTCTTCGATAAACTTTACAAAGGCATCACTCATCTTCTGAGATGTTCCTTTCGGATAATACCCTCCCTCTTGAAGATACCCTAGGGTGGGAAGCGCGTAATAGAAGGAGGACAGTTTAGAGGGAGGAAGTCCGTAGTATCCCCACAATGATGAAATGATGGCTTTCAATTTGGGATTCTTGATCCGGGTATCTAATAATGCTCCCCAGGTCCTGCTAAAATTTCTGAATAAATACGGGAATTCTTTAGGGAAGGTGCTCATATCCACCTGATCCCCTGCCTGGGAGAGCTTATTTATGTCTCTGGCCAAGCCTCTCATGTCTTCGAAGATTCCTTGGATGCCTTGTTTTTCTTCAGGGAAATAACCGACCAGCATTTCGATGTATTTTTTTAAGTTTCTCTGAGGTACACGGTAGTCATGATCAGGGAAAATAGCGTGATAAAGAGAGGGATGAGGAACAAATTCGACATCCTCGATTTCAGGAAATCCAGGGATGAGGTTGTGAATACCGTTTCTCTCTCCCACAGTAGTGGAATGAAGCGACACATCGAAAACAAATCCACCCGGGCGTTTGAACGCAGAAGCATACCCTCCTGGCACATAATGCTGTTCCAGCACCAGCGGCTTGAATCCCTGGCGGGCAAATGCCGCTGCACAACTCAGTCCTCCAAGTCCTGCTCCGATGACGACCGCATCAAACTCTGTCTCACTCTTTGTGGTGCTCTTTCCTCTGGGGAACGAATCCCAATCGAGTGCGAGGATCGGGATTCCGGCAAGCAGAGTCTTTAAAAAATCCCTTCTTGGTAAGCTCTTATCTAACATCTTCCCTCCAATCCAATTTTTTCAACTTGTTCGTGAAAGACAAGGTTCAAAATATTATAAAATGACAGGTATACAATTCTAGATTGGTTTAAACAACAGAGCGTCAGCTTTTAATGGATCGAATTATGAGCTTCTATTTATTCGCTGCGGCAAAGGACACCAGAAAGGTCAGACGACAGGCTTTGGTGAAAAGTTCTTTACTCACCTTTTCAACACTGTCGCTTGTCTGATGATAATCCGAGGTCATTGCCGCCATAGTGTATACATATGGAACTTTCACTGAAGCGAACGAAGCATGGTCGCTTCCCCCACCGCGTCTTCCTTCCACAGCTTCACGGAGGAACAGGTGCAGGCCCACGTATTGGTTGGCCTCACGGACGATATCATCGAGCCCTTTTGTGAAATTCACCGTCAGGAAATCAGACAGCCGGATCTTTTTCATCAGGTCCTTGCCTCCAGGGAATTGAAACATTCGCCCCATGCGGGCAAAGGACTGCTCATCATATGCCCGGCTGATCATGTCCATGTTGAAATACATGACTGTCTTGTCGATGGGGGAGTAGGGATTCATGACATAATAACGCGAGCCAAGAAGTCCTTTTTCTTCTCCGGTCCAGAGGGCGAACAGGATGGTCCGCTTTGGTTTAACCGGATTAACAGTAAACGCCCTGGCTGAAGCAAGTACGCCGACCGAACCCGAGCCGTTGTCGTCGGCTCCGTTAAAGATGTAATCGCCGCTCCGGCCGAGATGATCATAGTGACCACCGATAACGATGACTTCGTCCTTGAGATCGGGATCGGAACCTTCGATAAGACCAAGGACATTGTAGCATTTCACAAGCTTGACCTTGGCTGTTGAAGTTATGGTCAGTTGTGTGCCACGGAGATTTATAGAGGCCGGCTTAAGATTTTTTTCAATGGTGTTTTTCAGGTCATCGATTGTTTTGCCAGTGCTCTCCAGGATGGCATTGGCGATCTCCCGGGTTATGGTGATCACAGGAGTGCTTCCCCCGCCCATTGGGCTTGTTCTCCCCGGAAGGGATAGACGGCGCCGGGGACGAGTGATGATCGGCCGCTCGTCTGAAATCCGGCGAGTAGCAGCCAATTGTTTATAGATAGTATCATCCTTGCCGGTGTTTTGAACCTGGATAATGAGGGCAGGTTCACGCTTGCTGATATCCTGAATCTTGCTGGGCCCTCTACTGCTACGGGCCATACGCATAGCTGGTGCGGTGCGGAAATACTTCTCCTTGAGTTTCTTATTCTTCTGGAAGGGAGACTTGGGATTGTCTTTTCCAGGAGCCTCGGACAGGATGAGGACGATCTTGCCTTTAACATCGAGGTTTTTAAAGTCGTCCCACTTTGCCTCTTTCTCTGTGATCCCATAGCCGGCGAAAACGACGGGTGCTGTCAGAGATTCGGCTGTGGAGGACCTCATCGAAAAGTCCACTCCAGACTGGAATGTCCGTGACTTCACCTGTGCGCCTATACGGGTGTCCAGCTTCATTGTCCCGGAAACGTCTGAGGTTTCCCGGAATACAACTTCCTGGAGGAAGGTCCGTTGAGCCTGTGTTGCCCCTCCGGTTCCTCTCGTCATGCCCCGAAAACGGCCTCTTGCGGAAGGCATATCTCCGGCGGGTTTGATGCCCCAAAGCTTAAAGAGGGAAGCTGCGTATTCTGCAGCGATCTTATAGCCTCTGGATGCCGTATCACGGCCATCAAGCAGGTCAGAGGATATAAATGTAAGCAGGGCCATCGTATTATCGGCTGTGATGGTTTCACATCCGACCCTCATGGAATCCGGTACGGCTTGGGGTTTGTCCACCAGGACTAGGTTTTTCTCCATCTCCTCCGCACTTTGCTTCTGGGGTGGAGATTGGGCGCCGATGGATAATACAAAGACAACAACCAGTAGAATTGTAAAGAAAGATTTTTTCATAAATAGGCCTCCTAATAGATTTATTACTTTTTTGACGTTGGGAAGGGGAATTTTCTTCCTTTTCATTAAAAACTTTCTCCTTTTTCCACTCTTTAAAAAATAAAATGACTTTATAGGGAAGAAAAGAGAGAGTGGACCGTCTAAATGTGTTATTTCAATGATAAGGTAATAATATAAAAATTTGATATTTTTAACAAGGATTGTGCAAGTTCCATTGTCTAATTGGTCTTAGAACAAGGAAAAGCACAAAGGACTTTTAATTGTTTTTAATAAACAGATTCACAAAGCCTAAAAATTTTATTAGGCCATTTTATATTCTTATCTTTCTTTTATTCTTCCTTGTTTCGGCTCATCTCACTCTTTTCGCAAATTCAAGCAAGAAGGGGGAACGTTTTAACCTTCTTCTCATCACAATAGACACACTGAGAGCAGACAGGGTCAGCTGTTACAACAACTCATATGTCAAAACCCCGAATATTGACGGCCTGGCAAAAAAAGGCATCTTGTTTACGAGATGTTTTGCCCATAATTCTCTTACACTCCCCTCTCATGCGAATATTTTGCTGGGAACAACTCCACTTTTCCACGGGGTTCATGATAATGTAAATTTCGAGGTAAAAGATGAATTCTTGACCTTAGCCGAACACTTAAAAGGCTATGGGTATTCAACGGGCGCCTTTGTATCATCCACGACGCTCGACTCACGATATGGGTTAGAGCAGGGATTTGATGTTTACGATGATGAATTCAAGCCCAAGGGA
Organism: Candidatus Aminicenantota bacterium; assembly: GCA_023133225.1. GTDB lineage: Bacteria > Acidobacteriota > Aminicenantia > Aminicenantales > Aminicenantaceae > JAGLWV01. The sequence continues at coordinate 3,818 of JAGLWV010000022.1, forward strand.
ATCCCTAAATTCGAACGAGCAGAGAGACGAGCGGATTCTGTTATTCATAATGCTCAGGACTGGCTTGGACAGCAGAAAAGCCCGTGGTTTCTCTGGGTTCACCTGTTCGATCCTCATATTCCTTATGAGCCTCCGAATCCTTTCCATATTCCATATGATAAAAATCCGTATGAAGGAGAAGTCGCCTATATTGATTTCATTCTTGGGAAGCTTTTTGATTTTCTAACCAAATCAGGCACATACGAAAACACTCTTATTGTCTTTACTTCAGACCATGGAGAATCCTTAGGACAGCACGGAGAAAAAACTCACGGCTTACTCGTTTACAATTCAGCGATCTGGATTCCTCTCATTCTTTATATTCCTGGAGTGCAATCCGGCAAGATCAACCAGAACACCTCTCATATCGATATTTTTCCCACTGTTTGTGACTATCTCAACGTCGATAAACCCGATTTCCTTCAAGGCATTTCAATCTTACCCGCAATCAAAGGAGAAAAACTTCCCCAACGAAAAATCTATTTTGAATCTCTGATGCCGTATTACAACTTAGGATGTGCTCCTTTGAAAGGGTATATTGAAAATAACATAAAGTTCTTTGATACGCCTATTCCTGAGCTTTATGATTTAGATAAGGATTTTGAAGAAAACGAAAACCTGGCTAAAACAAAGAATCTGGCTGAATACAGAAGACATCTTGAGGATATCATAAGAAATCTATCCCATCCGGAAAGGAAGAGTGCCCGCAGCAAGTTGGATATAAAAAAACTGGAAAAGTTGAAAAGCCTTGGCTATATTGTCAATCCAATGTCTTCCACTAGGGACGATTACGGGCCTGAAGATGATATCAAGTCAATCCTTCCCTTATACAACAAGATCATGGATGCCTTCCTGTTGAAGGAAGAGGAGAAAATCGATGAGGGCATAAAGCAGCTCAAGCTCATCGTCAGAAGACAGAAAAAAATGGATTTGGCTTTTTCCAGCCTTGCCAAATTGTATAAAGAATCAGGTCGACTGCCTGAAGCCTTAAAGGTCCTGCGAGAAGGACTTCAACAGTATCCTTCAAGCTACGAGATTATCTCGAGGTATTCCAGATACTTGATAGACGGGGAACAATATGACGAGGTCATTAAAATCCTGGATTCGCGCTCTCTCTTCCAAATGGAGCAGGGTCCTCTGTTATGGTATTACATAGGAATAGCTCATCTCAAAAAGGGCGATCCTGAAAAAGCTGTTCAAGTATTGGAAAGAGCTGTCTCAATAGACGATGAATTTATCGATGCTATCTATTCCCTAGGCTCTATACATTTTTCCCTTTCTCTGAATACAAAAATCGATAATCACCTCGCTCAATCCATAAAGTATCTTGAGAGAGTCCTCGAAATCGATCCTCATCATACGGAAGCACACAATAGTCTTGGGGCTGCTTACTTGCAGGGAGGCTACCTGGAGGAGGCAATATCTTCCTGGGAAAAAGCCTTGGAGCAGAATCCGAAACTTGGCAGGATCTATTACTATCTCGGTATTGCATACTACCAAAAAGGAAAAATGAATGAGTCCCTGGCATATCTTATTACGTATAAGGCAATTTATTACCATAAGATCTCTTACATTGAACGGCAGAGATTAGACAGGTTCATTGCCACCGTTGCCGAAAAAACAATATAAAGTATCTTCCCGCTAAATTTGCCCCCAACTGAGACGACGCCATCATAAAGAACAGACATCCAATCAGTCAAGGAATAAAAGAATTGACGGAATACTTTTTTTCACACTATTATAGGCGTCAGGGCAGACAAGATGGAGGATGCTGGATAAAAATGGGCAGAAATCGCATCAAGTCCAAAAACGAATTTCTTATCACAAGGAGTCAGGAGGGCGTTTTCGATGACAGGATTTAATCAGGAAAAATATAATAGATTTCTTATTGAGAATAGAGTCATTGGTTTTTTTGAAAAGCCAATAACATTAAAATCAGGAAGAATTTCTAACTGGTACGCTAATTGCAGGATTTTATTGGATAGGGTAGGAGTGATAGATAAATTGACCGATTTTGTTCTTGCTTTCTCAGATGAAAAAAGTATTTCGGCTGGTTATTTCTATGGTGTTCCTGAAGGTGCCACTAAATTGGCTGTCATTTTGAATTATAAAAAAGGAAAAACGGATCATAATGAAAATCAGGCTTTGATTATTGGGAGGGGAAAGCCCAAAGAGCATGGGGATCCTAAGGACAGATATTTTATCGGGCCTGCTGAAAAAGGGGATAAGGTTATTGTTGTTGAGGATGTGACGACAACAGGCGGTTCATTGATTGAGACAATAAAACACCTGCAGGAATCAAATATTGAGGTTGTTGCAGCGATTGGATTGGTTAACAGGATGGAAAGGAGGGATGATGGAAAGAGTGTTGAGCAAGTTGTAAATGAGCTGAATGTTCCTTATTTTGCTATAGGAAGTGCAGTAGACCTGCTTCCAATGGCAAGAGATGTTTCAAAACCTTCTGATTCTGTTTTGGAAGAGGTAGAGAAATATTTTGATCAATACGGCATCGAACCATTAAGATTGAAGTGAATCTAAAATAAAGATAACCGTGCATGTTAGAGAGTGGAAATCGTCTCCTTTTTTCCCCTATAAGGACCAGCCTGTTCGATATTTTTTATGAAGAAGTGCATTCGCTTCAGGGAGATTGGTAATTTCCATTTTCTTGCCGTCCCAGAGCAGTTTTGTATTATGTTCTTTCATCAGGATGGCGATATTTCCCAGAAGCATGACCTGGGTTAAAAGCCCTGAATAAGAGAAATCTGTGGTCGATTTCTTGCCCTGTTTGATCGCTTCAATCCATTCTTCGTGGATGCCTGGAGAACGAGGGATGCTCTTTTCGGGCCGTTTGTATTCCTGCATTTTTTCCTCAGGAATGAGGCGTGGGCTACCGCTGTAGGTGCAGTACATAAGTGTACCTTTATCACCTTTAAACATGGCACCTCCGTCTGAATCACCCATCATTCGCCCGGCTTCCAATTCTTCAGGCCTGGAAGGCATGATTCCGCCGTCATACCAGGTCATCGTGACTGGGGGCATCTCATCCCGGGCAGGGAATTCGTAATGGACAATCGAAGCAAGAGGATAAGATTCTTTTGTAAATTTGGAGGAACTGGCTTGTACGGATGTCGGGTGTCCGAGCTTAAGCGTCCAGAAGGGCTGGTCTATAATATGAGCACCCATATCACCCAGGGCTCCGGTTCCGAAATCCCTCCATCCGCGCCATCTGAAAGGTGCGTAGGCTGGATGGTAGGTCCGCCAGGGTGCCGGGCCCAGCCATAAATTCCAATCTAAGGTTGGAGGCAAGGATGGGATCTCTTCGGGAGCCTTGATTCCCTGAGGCCAGATCGGTCGATTCGTCCAGGCATGGATTTCATGCACATCGCCAATAGCACCGTCCCAGACCCACTCATTGATCAGGCGCGCACCTTCACGTGCGTGGCCCTGGTTGCCCATCTGGGTGACAACATTAGCCTTTTTAGCCGCTTGGGTAAGCATACGGGCTTCTTTAATCGTATGCGTCAATGGCTTTTGTACAAAGACATGCTTGCCCATTTTGATGGCCATCATGGCGATCACAGCATGCGTATGATCGGGTGTACTGACAGTAATGGCGTCGATATCTTTTATCTTTTCCATCATAATGCGGAAATCGTGGTATTTTCTGGCTTTCCCGAATTTTTCTTTTTGTTGCGGATTATTCCGCTTGGAATTCAAGAAGCGGGACATCTGCGTATCATCGACATCACATAATGCGACGATGTTTTCGGAACTGACACTTCGGATGTCGGAGGAACCCTTTCCTCCGACGCCAACGCATCCGATGTTTAATGTGTCACTGGGCGGAGAATAGCCCCGACCGCCGAGAACATGCCGGGGGATAATCATAAACGCTGCTGCACCCGTTGCGGTGGAGCCCATAAATTCCCGTCGTGTCATTTTTGTTTTTTTCTGTCCGGGAGTCATTTTTTTTGCCTTCATGTTTTTAATCCTTTCATGCCTCTATGGCTTAAATGATTTTTCCTCTCCTTCACATTAATATACACTGTTAAGATTATAGTCAATACCCATTTTCACGAATTTTGCTGCTGAAAAGGGGATTCTGGATTGATACGCTTACCTTAATGTCTTGTGGGATCATCATCCGTTGATTTTGAATTTACCCGAACTGTAGACTTTAGTTTTTCTATATACTTTAAGCTTCTGCACCATGGAAAATAGAGAATAAACCGGCCTTTGAAACCTTCTTTTCGGAGTTTACGATAGAATTTCCTGTCTGTCAGAGACCACCTGCGGGGGGTCAGATGGTTATGGATGATATATTTGGCTGAGCCTAAGTCGCTGTCAACCCGCTTCAAATAATGCTCAATTTCTTCAAGTGTCCCATTCACCTGGTTTTCCAGAAAACTCGTTACTGTTATCGTTTTTCCGTTTTCGCAATAGATAGCCATAACCTCGAACGGTTCCTTGAATATGATTTCCAATCTCGGCGGTTTATCATAGATTAACACCCTTTTATCGTAGGCGAGAGAGGTGATTGACAGAGAGATCATTACCATGAAAACACTTAATTTTTTCATTCTCCTTTCCTCCTTTCTCGAAAACTCAAAGGTATTTAGTCTGTTTTTTTCTTTGTTCTTCATTTTCATCTTCCACTCATAATTTAAATCCTCTCAATAGAGAAGTTGTTATGAGTTCTTTAAAAGTTTGTTAAAAGTTTGTTAAAATTGCCGCCCTTTTGCTGTTTGATGCTAAAAAAACACCAATTTTACATTTTCATCAACCCTGAAGCTT
>JAGLWV010000220.1 GCA_023133225.1 Candidatus Aminicenantota bacterium
GCTACCCCGCCTGCGCGGGCACAGGCTCCGCGGGAATGACAGATGTGATGAGCCTTTGTCGGCAGTTTTTATGAATAATCCAGGTTGCTAATGCTTGCGGACAATTTCCTTAACCCTCATAAGCTGAACCTGAAAGGAACGCTCCATCTCTTCCAGCCGGCTTGCAATGTAATGGATCGTCTCCTTGATGTTGGGTATAATAATATGCTCCAGAGCATTGACCCGTCGGCGCGTGACTTCAATCTCACGGGACAGAAGTTCCACCGCTTTCCAGAGGCGAGCCATCTCCATCATATCCCTGAGCAGCTCCTGTGTTATTTTTAGACCGATATCAAGCTCGCTTTCCGTGTTAAGGAGGTCATAATCCGAGATTTCGCTTTCCTTTATTTCAAAGCGGGGGATGGAGAGGTTTAAAATGCTCTCCTTTTCTGCTGACAAAAACAATTTTCCTTCCGGGATGAGTTTCTCCAGTTCTTCGTGGGAATTATGTGCACGGGCAAGGGCAAATGAAAGGAAGGCTTTTTTCATTTTTGTGTCAACCTCTTCCCAGAGGGAATACAGGCGGCGCATGAGATGCAGGAAACGGCGCATGATCTCTTCCAGCTTATCCTTAAGGAGTTTGTGGCCTCTCTCAGCCAGAACAAGACGTTTGCGAAGCCTGAGAAGCTCCATACGGTTCGGGTTTACGGCAAGTCTCATTTCTTTTCTGTATAATACTTCTCTAAATATTCGGGGCGGATTCTCTTGAGCTCGGCACTCGGCATTGTATGGAGAAGTTTCCACCCCAGGTCCAGGGTATCTATTATACTCCGTGATTCAAACTCTCCCTGCCTGACAAACTCATCCTCAAAGAGGTCAGCAAAATGTAAATACTGTTTATCCAGGTCACTGAGGGCAGCCTCTCCCAGGATCAATGCCAGCTCCCTGGCTTCTTTTCCTCGAGCATAACAGGCAAAAAGCTGGTTGATGACATCGGCATGATCTTCGCGCGTTTTCCCCTCGCCGATCCCCTTGTCCTTAAGCCGGGAAAGGCTGGGAAGCACATCTATGGGAGGATAGATTCCTTTGCGGTGAATCTCACGGCTGAGCATGATCTGTCCCTCTGTGATATAACCTGTCAAGTCAGCAATGGGATGGGTCTTGTCATCTTCCGGCATGGTGAGGATGGGGATGAGAGTGATAGAGCCCTTTTTGTTCTTGATTTTTCCCGCTCTCTCATACATGGAAGCAAGGTCTGTGTAGAGGTAACCCGGGTATCCTCTCCTGCCCGGGATTTCCTTTCGAGCCGCGGAAATTTCCCGAAGGGCTTCGGCATAGAAGGTCATATCCACAAGGATAACCAGCACATGCATATCCAGCTCAAAAGCCAGATATTCCGCACATGTCAAAGCTAAACGGGGAGTAGCGATACGCTCTATGGGGGGCTCATTGGCTAAATTGAGAAAGAGAACCGCCCTCTCTAAGGCTCCGGTGTTGCGGAAATCCTCTATAAAAAAGCTAGCCTCTTCAAAGGTGATGCCCGTAGCCCCGAAAACAACAGCAAATTTCCCCTCTTTCCCAAGAACAGCAGCTTGACGTGCGATCTGGGCCGCAATCCGGGCATGGGGCAGCCCGCTTCCAGAGAACAGGGGAAGCTTCTGCCCTCTGACCAGCGGATTCATCCCATCGATCGAGGATATCCCAGTCTGAATGAACTCAGAAGGGTAATCCCGGGCAACAGGGTTTATAGGACTTCCGTTGATATCGAGCATTTTTTTGGCAATTATTTGAGGACCATGGTCCTTAGGCTTTCCTGAACCATCAAAGATCCTGCCGACAATCTCTTCTGAAACAGCAAGCTGCTGGGAACGCCCCAGAAACCTTACCCGTGACTTATCCACATCAAGGCCGACGGTTCCTTCAAAAACCTGAACGATAGCTCTCTCCGTGGATACATCGAGTACTGTACCCCGGCGTAAAAATCCCTTTGGATTCTCGATTTCCACCAATTCTCCATATTTTACATCTTCAATTTTCTCCACGATGACCAAAGGACCGACGATGTTAGAGACAGTCAAATATTCTTTATACATTTTCCCCACTCATCCCTTTCATCTGTAACAATTTTTTAAAGGCCTCATTGACCTCCATATAGACTTCAAGAATCCCCGGGTCTTCTTCCGGCAGGAACTTAACTTTGGAAATCTTCTCTCTAACTTCCAATGCCAAAATATCCTCCAGATTCCTTCCCTCCTCAAGAGCGTTGACTCCCAAATGGTGAAAATGAAGGATTGTCCGCAGCATCAGATACTGCTTCCTTAAGGAAGCGTATGTATCCTGAGGGTGGAAAGCATTCTGATGGAGAAAATCTTCGCGGATAGATCGCGCAGACTCGAGGATAAGCCTTTCCTTGGTTGAGAGCGATTCGACCCCGACAAGCCGGGCAATCTCCTGCAGTTCTGATTCTTCTTCAAGAAGCAGCATGGCTTCCTGCCGGAGGTCAGTAAAATCCTCGGCAACATGGCTATTCATATAATCCTTAATGTTCTCTACATAAAGAGAATAGCTTAAAAGCCAATTGATAGCTGGAAAGTGACGCATGTTCGCCAGTTTATCATCCAAAGCCCAGAAGACCTTGACCACTTTGAGGGTAGCTTGAACAACGGGATCTGACAGATCACCACCCGGAGGAGAAACAGCGCCCATAACGGTTAAAGCTCCCGGCCTTCTGTCCGACCCAAGGCAGATAACTTTTCCGGCTCGCTCATAGAATGCAGCGATACGGCTTGCTAAATATGCAGGATATCCTTCCTCACCGGGCATCTCCTCCATGCGCCCTGAAATCTCCCTTAAAGCCTCTGCCCAGCGGCTTGTGGAATCAGCCGTAAGGGCGACAGAATATCCCATATCACGAAAATATTCGGCGATCGTCATGCCGGTATAGATAGATGCCTCCCGGGCTGCCACAGGCATGTTTGATGTATTGGCAATGATAACAGTCCGCTCCATAAGAGGCCGCCCCGTATGTGGGTCTTCCAATTCCGGGAAGCTGAGAAGAAGGTCTGCCGTCTCGTTCCCCCTCTCTCCACAGGCCACGAAAACGATGATCTGGGCATCCGACCATTTAGCAAGCTGATGCTGGACAACAGTTTTTCCACTGCCAAACGGACCGGGCACACAGCCCGTTCCTCCCTTCGCCAGAGGAAAAAGAGTATCAAGGACTCTCTGTCCTGTGGTCAATGGCTCATCGGGCATAAGACGTTCATAGACTTCTCTGTTTCTGCGTATCGGCCATGTCTGGAACATCTTGATGTCATTCGCTTCCTTTTCGGTTTGTATGCGGGCGACAATCTCATCGACCCGGAATTTTCCTTTTTTTATGTCAACAACCTTCCCTTCTGAGCCAGGAGGAACCATGATTTTATGCTTGATGAGGGGAGTTTCCTCCACTTCCCCCAGAAAATCTCCTGCTGCAACCTTCTGTCCTTCTTTTACAAGCGGAATGAATCCCCATTTTTTCTCTCGATCCAGGGGAGGCAATTCAATACCCCGGGTAACAAAGTCTCCCTCTCTGCTCCTTATAACGTCCAGGGGCCTCTGAATTCCATCATAAATGGAGCTCATCAAACCCGGCCCCAGCTCAACACTCAAGGGCTTTCCGGTTAAAAATACGGGCTCCCCCGGCCCGATACCAGTTGTGTCTTCGTAGACCTGGATGAAGGCTTTATCTTCACTGAGTTCGATGATCTCTCCGATAAGACCCAATTCTCCAATCTTTACCATATCGTACATTTTGGCTCCCAGGCAGTCTGATGCGACAACCAGTGGGCCCGCTACACGAATAATTTTGCCTTGTTTCATCTTATCCTCTTCTTTTTACCAAAGAATCCGAACCCGTGGCTTTAATGGCCATTTCTCTCATCATGTTCTCCAGGTAATCCGTGATCTTTCTGTGGTCAGAAAATCCAACGACCACAGGACAAAATTTCTTTCTTAAAGCCTCTCTCTCCACCTCCAGGAGTTCAAAGAAGCTCTCGTGTAAAAAAACGAGGGCAAAATTCTCTTTTTCAAGGATTTCCATTATTTTCCTGGCCTCTTCTAAACTCTGAGGAGAAAAAACCTTTACTCCCAGTGCTCTAAAAGCAAAAACGATGTCGGCCTCTCCTACAATAGCAACTTTCTCAAACATATGTCTCGCTTATCCTTTCTTTCAAAACGCCGGAAGGAATTTGGCTGAGTTTACCTGCTCCAAGAAGCCTCACCAGGCTTAACTCCTTTCTCTTGGCAAGCCCATAAGCGAAGACCGGCTCAGGTCCAAACACAATATATTTTGCTCTTTGTAAGTACACCATCAAAAAATCTTCGATCCCGCGCTCCAGCTCCACAAATGTCTCCCTTTCCTCGATGGCATCGGTCCCTCGTGTCCAGAGCTCATTGTAAGGAGAGGAATGAAGCTTCTCCCCAATCTCTGAAAAAGAGAGTTCAAAGTTCTCGAGGAAAATCTTCTCATCCAGAAAACCGCCTTTCATTGCCAGGCTCGTATATTTTTCCTGTGAAAGGCCCATGTACTTTGCACGGCAAAAGAGCTTAATGTTACCCAAATCAATTTTATGCCGGGCATAGTCTATGATGAAAGAATACTCGGTCAACTCAGCAGCTGACAATGCCTTCTGGGGATTGGTCTTCTTGAGGTAAATTTCTAAAATGTCCTTTTCAGGAAGAATTTCGTTCATCAAACGATGAAGAGTTCTTTCCTCCTTTTCCAGGTACTCATCCAGCTCATAGGAATTCTGAGCTTGAATCATTTCTTCAGAGAAACTCCCTGCATCAAAAATAATCTTCACTGTGCTGGAAAAATCATTCTCCTCCGAGGCCTCCCAGAAAACGGCTTTCCCGACTAACATTTTCTCCAGAGCACGTACGCGGCCTACTGCATAGGCGTAATCGAGGCGGGAGGGCTTTTTCATATCTTCAGGGCCTCAATGATTTCATTTTCAAGCTTAGAGCGAAGCTCTTCCTTAAGCCTTTCCTCATCGTATGGTTCTTCTCTCTCCCCCTGCTTCAGGATAATCTTTCTCTTTAATCCCTTTGCACTTTCAATACTCTTCTGAAAAGCTTTCCCCAGGACTTCCTCGATGAGGTCTTTTTGTTCCGAGAGAATATTGATTTTCTTCTCTAAGCGGGACTGTGTGACAAGACGGCTTGCTTCAAGACGAGCCTGCCTCTCTGCTTCCTTTACCAGCTCCTCTGCAAGCTTGGAAGCTTCTTCTCGGGCGTTCTCTTTTATCTCTTTGGCTTTTCTTTTATTCTCGAGGATGATCTTATCTGCTTCAGCCTGAGCATCATCCGTTATTCTCTTCAGGATCTTCTCTAAGCTCATGATCGAAGCTACTTAATATTAATCCCTTGAAGCAGGAGGATGCTGATGAGCAGCCCGAGGACTGCATACGTTTCCACCAGGGCAGCCATAATCACCGGTTTCATGAGGTCTTTTGGCTGTTTGGCGACCATGTATACTCCGGAAGCACAGACTTTTCCCTGATGTATTCCCGAGATCAGCCCCGCAAAGGCAACCGGCAAACAGGCGATAAGCACCTGCCAGCCTTGGTACATCGTTAGAGTCTTCAAGGCTTCTCCTACAAGGCCAATTTTTAACATGACCAAAAAGGCGCTTAGAAATCCGTAAATGCCCTGTGTACCCGGAAGAGCCACCAGTAAGAGAAGACTTCCGAATTTCCCTGGATCTTCACTCATGACTCCACTGGAAGCCTGGCCGGCAAGCCCAACGCCAATGGCTGAACCGATCCCACCGAGAACAACTGCAAAAGCACCTCCGAGAACAGCTAAAGTGAAACCTAACTCCATTTTTCCACCTCCTAATCATTGAGCTATTCTATTTATATAAATTCAACAAACTTGCTTTCAAGTTCAAAGGGTTCAAAAGGCCTGCCCCCTGATTTGAAGAATTTGCTGAAAAACTCGACAAACTGAAGGCGCATAGAATGGACAAAAGCGCCCAAAAAACTTATTCCCAGGTTAAACAAGTGACCGCCAATAAAAATCAGCGCGGCTATGAACCAGCCCACCCACGGGATCCCGAGGGCAGTCTGGCAGAGTGTATTCACCACCATGGCGATAACGGTAGTGGCCAGCCCCAGTGCCAGAAGCCGAGAATAGGAAAGAATATCGGCTAAATAACGGGAAATATCGTAGAGGCTGTACAGTCCTCCAAAAAAACGGGCAAAGGGATTCCGGCTGGGAGAGGCAAAAAAAACAATCCCGGCCGCTCCTGCAAGCGTTAAAATCCCCCAGACAGGCTGGCTGGTCTGCGGCACACCATAAAGGACTGCGGAAGGAAGAAGAAGCAGCCATCCTCCCTGGACAAAGATGGACTGAAGGTAGATTTTGTTCTTTATTCCGTTAATCATGCTCAGGAGGGTTCCAAACCAGACCTGGACAAAGCCAAGGGCAAGCGCAATCCCGAGGAAAGCGAGAGGATTCTCGAGGGGATCTAAAATCATAAGACTTCTGATAGGGAATCCGAACCAGCCGCCGATCAGAGTTCCAAGAATAACAGTTGAGATGCCAAGGAGCGAAAGAAGCTTCAGGAACTGAAGCAGGCCGCCCTTAGGTTTTGCAAACTTGATAATGAGAAAACTTAAAAGTGCAACAAGCAGTCCATAACCAGCTTCGCTGACACACAATCCGACAAAGAGGAAAAAAAATGGAGCCATCGGAAGGGTGGGATCAAATGAACCCCGCTGGGGGAGACCATAGAGCTTAGTCACTAGCTCAAATGGCTTGCCCAGCCTTGGATTTTCCAGGATAACAGGCGGATCTTCTTCAGGAAGAGGATCCCGAAAATATATCTCCATCCCTTCTGAATAAGGCCAAAGTTTGAATTTGAGCTCTTTTATATCAGAGGAACGAATCCAACCTTCCAGGTAAAAAACACGTTCTGTCTCACCAAGAAGGCGTGAAGAGAATAGTTTATCCCGTTCATTAAGAAGAACATCGTAAACAAGCATGAGCTCTTCACGGTGAACAAAGAGTTTCTGGCCTTCATTCTCCACGCTATCAAGTTCTACCCTTTTTTCCTCTATTTCTTCACCGAACTTCTCCATGACATCTTTCACTCTGTCTTTCTCATCAGCTTTTTTCAAAATGGGCTCGATGAAATAGAGCGAAGCGAAATTCAAATCTTTAAGAAGTGGTTCAAAATGATCTTTTTCCTTTTTAAGGTAAATAATCAAGAGATAAAGCCTTCTTTTATCGCGTTTTATGACCTCATACCAGAGAGCTTCTTTTTCAGCCATCTTTTTGAACTCATTGTACTGAGCAAGTGGCAGGGATCCGGGCAGGACTTCTACAGAATCTACCGACTCCAAAGACTTAAGGGGCAATTCCAGATTTTCAAGCGGCAACAGGAACTCCTTTTCCTTCTCTAAGAACCTGATCTCGGCAAGCAATTCATTCTTCTCTGCTTCGAGTTTTTCAACCCGGTCTACAATGGAAACATAATCAAAGCTCAAAACTTCATCCCTTTTCTGGTAGTCAAGCTGCGGCTTTTGAGCGAAGAGCCTTTTCACAAAGCCTTTTTCTTCCCAGTGGGAAAGATAATCCAAAACACGGGATAAGCGGTGAAGGCGAAACTCGAGGTCGGAAACGTCAGATGATGGAGATAGTAGTTCTAACTCTTCGGAGTTTGCACTTTCAAGCTGGACCAGGCCTTCTTCTTGAAGCGAGGAAAGGATTTCCATTTTCGCACCACGGTGGGCAAGAATCTGAATTTTCTGAACTTCAGCTATTGCCATGAGCTAAAGTGCTCCTTCCTCTAAAAAGTGTTTTATCCTCTGTGCAAACTTTTCAACAGTTTGAGGCATGATGGCTTTAGCTTTTCGATTTAAGGCTGATGCTTCTTCCTCAGCTTTTCTTCTTATTTTCTCAGCTTCTTTTGAAGCCTCATCGATTATCGAACGCTTTTTCTTTTCAGCCTCGCTCCGGGCCTTCTTCACATAATCCTCTTTTATCTTTTTGGCCTCGTTATAAGCATCCTGCATTATTTTTATAGCTTCTTTTTCTTGAGCATCAAGGATAACCCTGCGGGCTTTCTCCTCAGTTTCCTTGATTTTCCGGATAGCCAAGAGGGCATCGCTCTTCCCTGTTTTTTTATTCATTTTGACATCTTATTCCATTATTAAATCCAAAAACATTTCTTCCTTAAAAAGCTTTTTTTGTGCTTTTAAGAGAACGTTCCTCCCACAAAAATATGGATAGCTATTATATCCAATGCCTATTCCTTTTTAAAGAATAAATCTGAATTATTTATAAAAACTGCCGACACTATATTTTATTTACAGCGATACTAGGAAAAAAGGGGACAGGCTACTTTTTTCCTAAAAAGTTGCCTGTCCCCTTTTTTTGTCCCCTTTTTTCTTTCTCTTCAGGGCAGCAAGGTCAAGTAAAGATAATAAGCCCGGAAATCAACCGTTCTTTTTCTCGCTTCCCTTTCCAGCACTCTAAAAGGAGACTTGTAATCATAGAGAGAAGATTTAAATAAGACAAAAGCCCCGGTTTTCATGATATCGCGAAGCAAGAGGAAGTCCAATCCCTTCTCCAGATGGATAACAAGTTTTACTCCTGAAGAAAGCAAAGACTTCACTTTATCCAAAACCTGAGTCCCGTCTTCAGATTCTTTGAGGCTATCATCAGACACATGAATCCAGGCATCGTTTTTCCCTAGCTCTTCAAAGGATGACTCCAGGACGCCATGGTGATAGTAGACAAGCCAGCTTCCTCCCTTCCGGCAGGCATATGCCAGGTCATTCAGTTGAGAAAGTTCTCTTTTATTTTCCCTGTTTGTGAGGTGAAGATAGATTCCGTTTATTCCTATCTTCTGAAGCTCAGGGAAAGATATGGAATTTGACCCTTCTTCTGATTCTAAAGGACCGTGAAAAAAAAAGGAAGCAAAAGCTTTCCCCCCCTTACATGCTCTATTCACAAGCTCCAGTCCAGAAACATCTGACCTTGCTTTATCTGAAGTGTAAATGTCTGCGCCTGCTTGTCCAAGCCATTCAAGCTGAAAAAAATCGAGCTTACCGGAGTCAATCAAGCGAAAACGAGAGTATCTTCGCCGGCAAAGCTTAACTGAATCCAAAAGACATGAAAAATCGTATTGGTCATCTCTGACTGTGATATTTTCTCCCTTATCAGCCAGGGAAAGAAGCTCGTATGTCTTTTCCGGCTTTCTGTCGTTTATATCTTTTATACTTTCGTTCTTCAT
>JAGLWV010000221.1 GCA_023133225.1 Candidatus Aminicenantota bacterium
CATTACTTATGCAGGTATCAATAGTTGAAAAAATGAATACTTTTTTTAAGAATGTCATTCCCGCGGAAGTGGGAATCCAGAAATACAAAAGACTCTTATCCAGATATCCCTAGATTCCCGCGTCCGCGGGAATGACAATTAGTTTTTATGAATAATTCAGGATTATGTTCCTTCTTTCCACCCTGCCAAATATTCCCTCTGTTCTGCCGTAAGCCTGTTTACCTTCACTCCCATAGTCTTTAACTTCATCCGGGCAACCTGCCTGTCGATGTTTTTCGGTACAGGATATACCTTCTTCTTTAATCTTCCTTTTTTCTTGACAAGGTGCGCAACGCAGAGGGCCTGATTGGCAAAGCTCATGTCCATAACCATTGCAGGGTGTCCTTCTGCTGCGGAAAGGTTAATCAATCGTCCTTCAGCCAGGAGGTAAATTTTTCTTCCATTTTCCAATGTGAATTCCTCAACAAAATCTCTCATCTTTTTTTTGCTCTGGGACAACTCCTCCAGGGAGGGAATATCTATTTCGACATTAAAATGGCCAGAATTGGCCACAATTGCTCCATCTTTCATCTTTAAAAAATGATCCTTGGCTAAAATATTTTTGTTTCCAGTGGCGGTTACAAAGACATCACCTATCCTTGCCGCGTCCTTTAAGGACATAACCTGAAAACCATCCATGACAGCTTCTAAGGCTCTGAGGGAATCCACTTCACTGACAATAACCTTTGCCCCTGCTCCTGATGCTCTCATGGCTATTCCTCGACCACACCATCCGTAACCGGCAATAACAAAATTCATCCCTGCCAGGAGTATATTGGTCGCTCGCAGAATCCCGTCTATAGTACTCTGTCCAGTTCCGTAGCGGTTGTCAAAAAGATGTTTGGTGTCGGCATCATTGACGGCAATAATGGGATAGGGAAGAACTCGATTCTTAGCCATACTTTTCAGGCGAATGACACCTGTGGTAGTCTCCTCTGTTCCCCCAATAATAGAATCAATCAGGTCTTGCCTTTTGGAGTGAATGGAGGTGACCAGATCAGCCCCATCATCCATGGTTATATGAGGATTATGAGCAAGAGCCTGATCAAGGTGCCTGTAATATGTTTCGTTATCCTCTCCCTTAATGGCAAAAACCGAAGCATCATAATATTTCACCAGAGCTGCGGCTACATCGTCCTGCGTACTGAGGGGATTTGATGCAGCAAGAAAAACATCAGCTCCGCCTGCCTTCAAAACTCTTATTAAATTTCCAGTTTCACTGGTCACATGCAAACAGGCAGAAATTTTAACATCTTTAAGAGGCCATTCTTTGGAAAATTTTTCCTTTATACTGCCCAGGACTGGCATGTACCTCGCTGCCCATTCCATTTTAAGTTTCCCTTTTTCTGCAAGCACCAGGTCTTTTACATCAAAATCCATGCTGATCTCCTTATTTTATCTTTTATTTCTTTATTTCTCTTTTCAACTCCACCTTTATATCCCTGCATTTCTTCTTAAAACATCGACCTTATCAAGTTCCTCCCAGGTGAATTCTTTTTCTGTGCGGCCAAAATGCCCATAACAGGCTGTCCTTTTGAAAATAGGCCGAAGTAATTTCAAGCTTTGGATCATTCCTTTTGGAGAAAGGTCGAAATGAGTTCGGATCAATTCCTTTATTTTATCCTCTGAAATTTTTGATGTTCCGAAAGAATCAACCATTATCGAGACCGGATGAGCCACACCGATGGCATAGGCCATTTGCACTTCCAGTCTGTCTGCAAGGCCAGCAGCAACAATATTTTTTGCAATGTATCGTGCCACATAAGAACCTGAACGATCGACTTTAGAAGGATCCTTTCCAGAAAAGCATCCTCCACCATGGCTACCAACTCCACCATAAGTATC
Source organism: Candidatus Aminicenantota bacterium (assembly GCA_023133225.1). Lineage (GTDB taxonomy): Bacteria > Acidobacteriota > Aminicenantia > Aminicenantales > Aminicenantaceae > JAGLWV01. The sequence goes on from JAGLWV010000221.1 coordinate 1,885, forward strand.
CACAATAATCTTTCGACCGGTAATCCCCGTATCTGCAAAAGGCCCTCCTTGCTCAAAGCGGCCTGTTTCATTAATGTAAATATTTGTGTCTTTATCAATCATTTCAGGTGGAATAACTTCTTTAATGACAACCTGCATAATATCATCTCTCAGATCACTCATATTGACTTCACTATTATGCTGGGCAGCGATTACGACAGCATTCACTCTTCTGGGTTTTTGGCCTTCATATTCGAGAGTAACCTGAGACTTTCCATCCGGTCTGAGATAATTTACAATATTTTCTCTTCTTACTTGGCTCAGCCTTCTCACGAGCTTATGAGCCAGCATAATAGGCATGGGCATAAACTCTTCTGTCTCTCTGCATGCAAAACCAAACATCAAGCCCTGGTCTCCTGCTCCTTGCTCACGACCTTCTGATTCATTGATTCCTCTCGCTATATCAGGTGACTGTTCATGAATTGTGGATACGACACAACATGTTTTGTAATCAAAGCCGTAATCTGCCCTAGTGTATCCAATCTCTTTAACTGCTTCTCTTACAACCTTCTGAAAATCACTGTACCCATCACTGGTTATTTCTCCAGCAATAAGAACGAGCCCTGTGGTCACTAAGGTTTCGCAGGCCACACGGCTCTTGGGATCCTGGCGGATAAGATCGTCAAGTATGGCATCGGAGATCTGATCACAAATCTTATCGGGATGACCCTCTGTAACCGATTCGGATGTAAATAAATATTTACCTTCTTTGCTCATATATCACCTCATGTAGCTGATAAAGTGGCAGAATTAGTTAGTGTCCTGTGTCGCAAAGATGACCGTCATTCCCGCGGAAGC
>JAGLWV010000222.1 GCA_023133225.1 Candidatus Aminicenantota bacterium
TCGTGAATAATCCAGGCTAATTAAAAGAAGAGAAAGGAGGGTGCTGTGAAAGAATGGTCTTCAAAGGGGAGGAAATTAAAGCTTGTTGAAGGGAATATCGTCCTTCTCGATGTTGAGGCTGTGGTCAACGCTGCCAATACATCCTTGGTTTTGGGAGGCGGGGTTGCAGGAGCCATAAGGAATTTGGGAGGCCCCTCGATCCAAGAAGAATGCAATAAAATCGGTCCCATCGAAGTCGGAGAAGCAGCACTAACCAATGCAGGCAACCTTAAGGCAAAATACGTCATCCATGCTGCAGGCCCTGTTCACGGTGAAGGAAATGAAGAAAAGAAACTTTGTAATGCCACTCTGAACAGTCTGAAAATCGCTGAAGAAAAAAAAATAAAGGACATGGCCTTCCCTGCCATCAGTGCCGGTATCTTCGGCTTCCCCATTCAAAGATGCAGCGAGATCATGCTCGAAACAGCCATGACATTTCTAGAAGAGCACGAATATCCACAGGAAGTTATTTTCTGTCTCTACGGGCAGGATGCCACTTCTGTATTCGAAAACACTCTGAAAAAATTTATTGAGTAACAAAGAAAAAAGGGGACGGTCCTATTTTCCTGGAAAAGAAACAACTCCATATTTATTATTACTCCCTCTAACCTACCTTTCCAAGAATAATTTCAAGCATATTGAGAAAAATAGGACCGTCCCCATTTTTTTCCTCGAGAAAAATAGGACCGTCCCCATTTTTTCTTCAGCTTCAGAATAAATAGGTATTGTGTCCCCCTATTTATTGTGTCCCCCTATTTATTCATGGGCTGCGGCCTCGCCGCTATAGCAATCTCGACTCGTGAATAATCCAGGCTAATAGAGGACATTGTCCTGGCTATAAATCACAGATGGCCCGCTGAGCATATCAAAATCGGCTTCTCTGAACATATCTATGCAGGACTCGATATTCAATCCCCTCCCCTTGGAGGTATCGACCTCTGTATCACGAGGATTGGTACCCACTTCTGCCCAAAACAGATTGGCGCCTGCTGTTGCACCCAATATATTGGGCTCATGAGTGCAGTTTCCGATGAGCTTTCTGCCCATGGCTATTCTCACCACTGCAACTAAAAAAGCCATGCGATACTCGCTTACCATTCCGAATTTTTCCAACTCAGATCCAGGCACACTGATTCTCCGCATGGCTCCGCTGAAGCAGGGCTCCATATCCCTTCCTATGAGGGTCTTTTCTGCAATCTCGTCCACAGAGTGCTCAGGGCCTATGGGCTCCACACATGTTCCGATCAACAGCTCGGTATCACGAGCTGCTTTAACGGTTCTCAAACGCACTTCAGGAGAAATACTGGTTTCTCTTCCCTCCCCCATCCTGACAGCGTGATACATGCCGATATATCCAGCTTCTTTGAGCCACCTGCCTTCTTCATCATTAAAATCTCCCACATTCGCTATCATGACTGTCTCAGGCTTAAGATTTGTTTTCACTTCTTTTGATATTTCCACGAACTTTTTTAATGAAAAATCACCTGTCGCCATAAAAAAAATCGAATTCGCGCCGTCTTCTTCAGCCTTCAGAGCCATCTGAATAGCATCTTCTACAGGAAGCTCGTTTCTCTCTGTAAACACTTTATTTTTAGCGGCAAAAGAACAAAAAGAGCAGTTTCGGGGGCAGGGCGAGAGGTTAACTCCTATTTGAGCATGGATTTCGGCCTTACCGTTTGATGACGTTCGATTGATCGCATCTGCGGAGGCCATCACAAAACCGGCTTCGGTAGAATGAGGAGCAATATTAAGGAGAGTGATTATTTCCTCGCGAGTGGGAAGATGACTATCAAACACCCTGGCAACAATATCCATGACTTTGGAATCTAACTGCATTTTTTTTACCTCCATCAAGGATTATTCAGCTTATCTGTACCGGGGTTAACACTTAAATATTACAATAATCCCCTCAAGTGCTTTATCAGCACTTGAACTCTTACTGAGAGATACAAAACATCAGATTATCTGGCAAAAGAATATCAATCACATTAGTTGTCTCTATACCCCAGGATTTTAAAATTGTATCGTTTAATGAAATTATAATCATTTATCGTTGCCACTGCATAGGCTTTTCCATTATTAAAGGATAGCCAATCAGTTGAAATATCTGTCTCAAACTGAGCCAGGTATTCTCCATCCTTATTAAAAATATCAACTAACTTAGACTCATCTCTTACAGAATCAACCACTACGAAAATCCAGCCATTTTCCATTAAAGTAAATCGCTCATATGCAGGTTTATATTTCGGATATTTTATTAACTCAAAAACTCTCTTCATTTCACTCGCTGGAATTTTAGCCAGAATCTGCACGCCCAGGTTTTGCTCGAAATATTCTTTATGCCTTTTACTTATTTCTACAGGTTCAAAATCACGTTGGATTGTTTTCTTGAGCTTTCCTTCCGATGAATACACTTTAATCTCATAGTTCCTAGGATACCCAAAATATATCATGTCATTCTTATCCAGGATATAATTCACGGATGGCTCAAACGCCATATCACTTAGTGAATCAGCAATAACCTGAGCGATAGAATCTGCCTTTTTTTTAGCATTTGCCTCTTGGGGCAACCTTAAAAACTCTGCAGTGAGATTGAAATTTTCATCAAATAAACCATAAAAATAGTCCCACTTTTTGCCTTGTCCTAACTCTACATTATCCACAGACTTAGCTATATAAGATCCCCTCGAATTTATAACCACTCTTTCAAAAAAAGAAGGGGCTTTTATCGCGCTTATATAATGACCTTCTTTACTTAGAAAAGAAATTCTTTGATTTCTGGTATCATTTAGATAAATATTTCCTTCACTATCAAACCTTACCTCACTAATATTTTGAAACTCTCCTGGACCTTGTCCTGGTCTGCCGATCGACTGGAGAAAATTACCGCTAGAGTTATACTTGTTTACTGTTTTTCTATCCCCATCTGTAACATAAAAATTGCCGTCATCATCCGTATTCATGACGACTAGACTACCGAACATGTAGTTCTCGTCTCCATCTTCTACTCCTATCGTGAGGTCTTCCTCGAATATGATTTTCAGTTCAGGATTTAACGGCTCTAAAGGATTCTTCACAACTGTTACTCCGTCCGCCTCCTCAATTGTTCTTTGCCCACGGGCCTCTTGCTCTCCACAAGCATTGAAGAGAATGAGAAGTGAGAATGCAATTATAGTAATAAACACAACTCTTGTTTTCATTTTCCATCCCTCTGCATTTGACTAAACCTTCCCCAGTATAGAATCCATAGTCTATGCTGTCAAAAAAATTTCTTTCCTCTTTTTAGCAGAAAGCAGAAACAAAAGAAAAGGAAAGAAAGAATAACGATGGTACCGGAAGCCGGCAAGTCAAGATAAAAAGCAAACAAAAGCCCAAGCAAAACAGATATGACAGCAATAATGGAAGAAAGGATGATGGCCTGCTTAAAATTGGATGCAAGTTGAAGACCTGCCGCAGCAGGTATAACAACCAGCGCCGACACCATTAGAATTCCCACCACTTTCATGCCAAGGACAATTGTCACAGCAGTGAGAACTGTTAAAATGACATCCAAATAACCGACTTTTATCCCTGATGCCTTTGCCGATTCCAGGTCAAATGTCATATACATAAATTTGCGGTAGTAGAGAACGACTGTAAAAACGACAACAGCAGCCAGTCCGATTGAAAGCCAGACCTCTGATTCTTGTATAGTAAGGATATCTCCAAAAAGGTAGCCGAAAAGATCGACACTAAAACTGCCGGCAAGGGTTGCTAATATAATGCCAAGTGCAAATCCCGTGCTGCTGAAAATAGCGATAGCTGTATCTCCGTGGAGACCTGCCTTTTCCTTCAGCTTCATGATTCCTAATGCTGCTAAAACAGCTATTCCTAAAGCCATGGCCAAAGGTATCACATTTAATAATAGCCCAAGAGCAACACCCGCAAAGGTTATGTGGGCCAGGCCATGACCGATCATGGCGTCCCGCCTCAATATGAGAAATACACCTAACAGAGCACAGGCTACTGCAACAAAGATTCCTGCAAACAGTGCCCTCTGAAGGAATCCATAATTTAGAAAAGCTTCCATGTTAATTAATGTCGATGGGAAACCAGGTGGTGCCCTCCGGCCAGCATAGCTTTAAAAGCGTCTGAGTGGCAAAATTCTGCGTGAGTACCATGGTAGACCAATTGCTGGTTGAGGCAGGCAACCTGAGTGACATGTTTGTTCACAATGCCGATGTCGTGAGTTATCAGAACAATAGTGATCCTTTCTGAGCTATTCAAGGTATCAAGCATATCATAAAAATGGTCTTGAGTTTCAGCATCCACTCCTGTTGTCGGCTCATCCAGGAAAAGAATTTGCGGCTGGTTGACAATGGCCCTGGCAATAAAAATCCGCTGCTGCTGACCGCCTGAAAGCCTGCCGATGCGCCAATTTTTAAAGTTTTCCATACCAACCTGTTTCAGCGCTCTCTCTATGGAGAGGACTTTTTCCCGCTTTGTCAGATTCGGAAATTTCTTATTGGAGAGAAGTCCCATCGCTACAACATCTCGGACGGACACAGGAAATAAGGGATCAACATGAGTGGCCTTCTGGGAAACATAACCTATTTTTTTCCAGTCAGAAAATGTCTCTACCCTTTTTCCCAGAATGAGAACTTCACCGTGGGAAGGTTTCAGGAGTCCAAGGATGATCTTGATCAAAGTTGTTTTACCGGCGCCATTTGGACCTATTATGGCTAAAAAATCACCCTTTCGGATAAAGAAAGTTATGTCTTTTAATACTCTAACAGAGCCATAGCTGAAGGATACATTGTTAAGAGCGATTAATGTCTTCGACTCAACGGCAGATGAGTGCATCTTTAAAATTCTCCAGATTCTTCTCCATTATATCAAAAAATGTCGTTCCAGACTTCAACTGTTCTTTCGTCAGGTTTGCACCCGGATTTAGGACAAGAGTTCTGGCACCAACTTCCTCTGCCAGAACTTTTGCCAGTTTATCGCTCACAGAAGCCTCAAAAAAAATGACCTCAATTTTATACCTTCTCGCTAATTCTGCGACCTCGATGAGCTTTTTTGGCGTAGGCCTGGAATCAGGGCTGAGTCCGAGCAGAGAAATTTGCCGTAAGTTATATCTTCTGGCCAGATAACCAAAAGCGGAATGGCTGCCCATGATGAATGTCCTATGGGTACAATTCTTAAGGCTATCCATGAATTTCTGATCAAGTCTTATAAGCTTTTCCTTGTACGAAGAAGCATTCTTTCGATAAATTTTTGAGCCTCCGGGGTCTATATCGGAAAGGATGTCTGCAATCCTGTCTACAATTATCTGGTCATTTTCAAAGTCCAACCAGATGTGCGGGTCCGCCACTCCATGTTCGTGTCCATGTTCCCTGTTCTGAGGCTCCCCTTCTATCAAGGATATCCCCTTACTCGCTTCGAGAATATTTAGATTTGAACTCTTAACACTTTTCAGGATGTCGTGAATCCACGGCTCCAGGTCCGAACCGATGTATATAAAGAGGTCAGCAGAAGAAAGACGGATGATATCACTGGGTCTAGCCTGCCAGGTGTGCACTTCTGCTCCAGCGGGAAGGAGAAGGCTTACCTCTCCCCTATCCCCCGAAACAGCCCGGGCAAATTCCATTAGGGGGAAGATGCTCGTTACTATTTTTATTTTTTTGGAAGCACCTAAATTCAGGTTAAGAGCATTTAAAAAAATAAAAACTGAAAACAGACTCAGAAAAAACAGAAGGAACTCTTTTTTAAATCTCTTCTTCTTCATGTGATGAAAACCCCTTATGCTCATTCCAAAGGATAAAGCCTCTCCTTCCATTCAATTTTTTTTATTACATAAAAAGGAAGATGTCAACAATAAAAAAAACGAGTAGGAATGTGTTATCCCAAGATTAAAGATTTGACCCCAATCACAAATTACACAATATGGAAACTTTCCATATCTTGTTTAATTCGAGCCGAAGGTTTTGGGGGATAGACGAAGCGACCATTGAAGGTTTAGCCTTCGGAGCTCGGTCTTCTAGGGAAGATGACGAAGTCAGCCGGCAGAGATGTTTGAGCACGAGACAGGAAAAAGGAGCGAGTCACGTTATGAAATAGAACATACGGCGTATGTCATGAGCTGTGGTGCGGAGTTTCAAGGCCGCCGAGAAGACCGAGCGAAGAAAGGCGTTAAAAACCTGAAGGGGAGCGAGACTATCCCCCAAAACCTTTTCTACTTAAAAAGGATTGTGACCTCTTTTCTTGAATATTCTCCTTTTTTGCCTTCAAAATCTATCTTCATTTGTTTCTTAAGTCCTTCCCCATCTTTAACTTCCACCCCTTGAAGAGAGGCTAAAGAGCGAGCCGTAACTAAACCAAAAACATAATCCTTTTCCCCTTGTCCTTCAACACACATTCTCAATTGATTATTGCTGTATGAGGCATTGATGATTTTCAAACCAGTGGTTCTATCGCCGCCTTTAGGAAAGTATGGAGGCAGAGAGATGAGGATGCTCTTTTCGGTCAAGATCTCTATAACCGTCTCTCCTTTTATCTCCAGCTTGAACACACAATAGATTTCTCCATTGCTCTCTTTAATATCAAAACCCGTTTCTTCTCCGTTGACCCGTAAAGCTTTTACATGAGCTCCATAACCTAAAAAAGGACAGAAATGAATGAGGTAAGAAGTCTGAGTTTGAGGTTCGACTTTAAAAACAAACTTACTCTCAGACCTCTCCAGTTTGAAATGGAAGTTATCCTTTCCGATGCGAAAGTTTTTGATCTTAACTCTATCCCAGCTTCCAGGCAGATTTGGCCTCAACTCAATTTCTTTTTTCAAGGCATTTCCCTTCAATCCCAGGAGCCCTCTCACAAGGCAGGTAATTACTGGAGAGGAGGAGAAAATCTGATGGGGAACAGACGCTTCGATCGGAGTGAAAAACTCTCCCGAAAAAAGCTCGGGACAGAATCCTAAGGCATCGATGAAGGTATTATGGGCCAGGCTCATAAGATGGGAAAAGCCTGAAAGAGAGCGACCATAATTATACTCTGAAAGACACGCATAGCCTGTAAGAAAAGGCCAGACCGTCCCGTAATTATAGTTTAAAGGATCATAATAGGAGCTTTTCGGAGAGAGAGACCTTATTCCCCAGTCTGTGCTCATTTCAGAAGAAGCAAAGAGATCCAGGATGTACCTGGCTTTTTCCTGAGGGAATTGTTTAAAAAAGAGAGGCATGAAAGGCCAGACAGTGGTTTCTGCGAGCGGTTTATCCTTGATGGTCAAGGCATGAGCATATCTTTTTTCCTCCTCTACCCAGAATTTCTCACGAAGAGTTTCCAGCGCCTTCCTGAATGTTTTTTCTGCATTCTGAGCCCGTTTTTTTTCTCCCATTAGAGAAGCAAGTTTTGAGAAAGTCCTGTGGGCCTCTGCGGACAAAGCAGCCAGATAAATATCTGTTTTCGTATTTTTGAGAAAAGCTCCGAGTTCCAGAGCTGCTAATCCGGCCACGGTGTTTTCCATGAGGCCGTCTCCATCTGTATCTGAAGATAGAACATATTGATAAGCCTTCTTCACGGAAGGCCAGCTTTCCTTAATGAATCCCAAATCTCCTGACCAATTCAAATAGTCATACAAAGAAACAATAAAATAAGGAGTCGTCTCTGCGTGGTAATATCCATAAGGATATTTTTCAAACCAGGGGATAAAGGCTGCTCCCTGGGAAAGCTCATGCATGATTTTTCCATCCTGACGTTGATGCTTCCTTATGAAGGCCAGGCCCTGGCGCACCACATCGAATGAGCCGAAACTCGTCAGAGCCCAGGAGTTAAAAAAAGTATCGCCTCCAAAAAACCAGGCAAAACCGGGCCTTTCGCTTCTTCCGGAAAGTCCGTAACCAGCAACCAGCCCGCAGCCCAGTTGCGGATTACATACAAAAGCCTTATCCACTGCCACTTTGGCCCACTGGAAAGCTTGATTCAAGCTCTCCTCCGGAGTTGACACAGAGAGCTGCTCATTCTCCAATCTTTCGAAATGATGAAATTTCTCAAGATAAAGCTCTTCAAAATTTTTCCCCAAACGAGCGTAGGTCTTTTCAGCCTGCTTCCTTCCTTCATGGCTTGCAGAGACAAAAATAGGAAAAAATATCCGCTTAGAGTCTTCAGGGTCCACATGAATCTTTAACTTCATATCACCCTCGGGGAGAGCATGTGCCGGGCCTGAAGAAAACTGTTCTCCTACTGGACTTCCTATAAGGGCAACATTTCTTCTTGTTCCTTCGGAAATAACAAAATATCTTTTCCCGCCATCCCAGTAGCTGTACTGTCCCCCCAGGCTTGCCGGCCACATAGGCTTTAGATCAGGAGTAAAGCTTGCAATTACAGAGATAGGCTTTATGGCCTCGACTGAGAGTAGGATCACGGTTCCTGATTCTCTTAATGGAGAAAAGAAAATTTCCTCAACTGTAAAAGAAGAATGGATATAGCGGATGACAGTCTGATGGGGATAAACATCTATCCTGCTGGCCACTTCCCGGCCTTCGACAAGGGCACCCGTTTCTTCAATCAAAAAATGCAGCTTAAGATCATGAAGAACCTTATAAGGATAGATCCAGATCTCCGCACTCCCATCCTCTGTACCCAAAATAGCGCTTTTCTGGCCAACACTGTCAAAATAGCGATGTGGTTGGACTGCACGGAAGAGGTGCAGCTCAGAGTTTTTGATAATAGATTTATCAATGTTTTCCTTTTCAATCCCCTCAACGGAACTGAAAATAAAAAAGAGAATGCAAAAAATAAAGAATATTTTTTTCATCCTTTTTCCTCCCTATTCAAGTAACAAGACTCAGCACCTTTTCCGACTTCCACTTCATAAACTTTTGGGCGAACAAAGCCTCTTTCAGATGCTTCTTCGAGAAGTTTCTTCCTGAAAGCATCAACTCTCTCTTTCTCGACAAGAGCGATCCCAGAGCCCCCGAAGCCAGCTCCTGTGAGACGTGCTCCCACACAACCTGAAAATTTCCGTGCCGTATCATAAAACAAATTGAGTTCGGGACAGGAGACCTCATAATCATCCCTTAAACTTTCATGAGACCGGAAAAGGAGTTCCCCCAGAAACCGAAAATCATTTTCCTTTAATGCTTCGACTGCCTCTTTTACTCTCCCGTTCTCGCTTATAACATGTCTGGCTCTTTTGAAAAGGACCTCACCCATTTTTTTCTTTCTATCTTTGAGAATGTTGAGCGTGGCCTGTTTATAGCTTTTAGCCCCCATTTTTTTTAAAAACTCGAGTGCACAGGCGGACTCAATCCGCCTTTTGTTGTATTCTGAAGAAGCCAATTTTCGCCGAACTCCACTCTCAAATACAACGATTCGAAGCTCTGCCTTCTCCAGTTGAAGAGGAATAAGCTCATACTCGAGTGATTCACAATCCAAAAACATAGCCTTGTTCTTCTGACCAAAAACTGAAATGAACTGATCCATGAGGCCGCATTTCACGCCGACAAAATCATTTTCTGCCTTCTGTGCTAACTCTGCCATTTTCTTGGGGGCAAGGCCCAGCCTGAAAAGTGTGTTTAAACCCTGAATGACCGACACCTCAAGAGCCGCGGATGAACTTAATCCTGCCTCAAGAGGAATATCGCCCCAGATGATGCCGTTCATTCCGCCAGGGGTCAGGCCTTCTTCCATCAGAATCCAAAAAATGCCTTTGACGTAATTGGCCCATTTATTTCGCTGGGAGAATGAAATATTATTTAGAGAAAACGTGTCCTTTTTTTTGAAATTTTCCGCCCAAATAAAGACTTCATCATCCTGCCTTCTGGAGGCGAGAAAATAAATCCTCAGGTTTAGGGCTGCAGGAAGGACATAACCTTGATTGTAATCTGTGTGTTCCCCGATAATATTTACTCTGCCCGGCGCAAAGGATAAAACATCTGGAGCTTCATTATAGATTTTTTTGAAAATAAGGCTTAAAGATTTTACCATATGGAAGCACATGAATTTTAAATAAAATAAAAAAGAAAAGTCAAATACAAAAGAGAATGGCCGCTGCAGCTATTTCCCAAAACCAACATCTCTGATAGAGCAATCAGCCTGAATTATTCATAAAAACTGCCGACACATTCATTTATCTTCAATAATATTAACATTATAGCCCGGTTTTCAGTAAAATAAAGACTATCACTATGTTTGTTGTAATATTT
>JAGLWV010000223.1 GCA_023133225.1 Candidatus Aminicenantota bacterium
GCGTAAAACTATACGCCTCTTGACATTATTATAGTTTTTACTTGCCACCAGTCTAAGTTAGGACGGTCGCCCAAGACCAAAGCAGCTACTCCAGCGACATGAGGAGCTGCCATTGAAGTTCCGCTTTTATTCCCATAATTGCCATACATTAAGGTGCTATAGATATCCTTACCCGGTGCTCCAAGATCCACTGAATGCAATCCATAATGAGAATGTCCAGCCAGATGATCCAAAATATTAGTAGAAGCCACAGAAATAATATTGTCAAGATCAATAGAAGCGGGATAAATTGGGTCTATGTCGTTATCATACCAAGGAAAATTCTGATAATTTCCAGCAGCAGCGATAAAAAGCTTTCCTGCATCCATAGCCCTCCTAATAGCAAATCCTGTTGAATAAAAATCATCATCATCTCCCCAGCTATTGGTGGAAAGATGAGCACCATTCTCTGTTGCATAGTCTATTGCAGCTATAGCATCTGAAGCCTTTATTTCGTTATTAAATTTTATTATTTTCAACAGCATAATTTTTACGTTCCAATTAACTCCTGCAATACCTTCACCATTATTTGCCTCTGCTCCTACTATGCCTGCAATATGAGTACCGTGACCTAAATCATCCATAGGATCCCCATCACCACTAACAAAATCATACCCGTGGACATCATCTTTATATCCATTATTATCATCATCAATGTCATTACCAGGAATCTCGCCTTCATTTATCCAGATATTTGCTTCTATATCATCATGATTGTAGTTAGCTCCACTATCTATCAAAGCTACTACAATATCTGAACTTCCTGTAAAAATATCCCAGGCTTCAGGTGCATCAATGTCCGCGTCGATTGTGCTTTCCCCCAATGCCCACTGATGCTCTTCATAATCAGGATCAGTTGGCTTTTCAAACACATGATATATTCCATTTTTCTCTGCATATTCGACATTTGGATTTTGATTCAGAATATAAATTGCTTGTTCAGTACCAATAGTTTCAGGAACTTTTATGTGAAAAAGATCAGGATCCAAACGGAATGATCTAAGAGAAAGATCAGCACGATCCCAAACAAAGGGGCTAATTTCTTTTCCTAAATATGTTATTATTTTTCCTTGGACTGAGATAATGGAGTTAATAACTTCTTGATTATAATATTTAAGGACATCCTTTTTGAATTTAACCAATACCTCATTAGGAACATATTCTTTTTGAAGAGCATTTCCCTCTTGATTTGCTACCGATTTGATATTTCCGATTAGAAAAATTAAAGAAAAGAATAGCAAACTTATTAATGTTACTAAAAATAATTTTCTCATTTTAATTTCCCCTTTAAAGCGATTTTTTAGCCTAAAATTTTTTTTTATTCACTATTATACTATGTTTATCACCCCCCTCTAAAACAATTTTATCCTTATACCCACTCTCCATGAGAATCCACTTAAATCTAAAATCGCTTTATTGATATCACCTTTACCGATTATATGATCTGCTAGTTTTTCGAAAATCTCTAGATCATAATGTGGCCTAATCCAAGGTCCTTCAATGTCCCAAATAAAATTATAAAGGGATCCGCTTGTTTCATATTCATAAATTATGCCTTCCTGAGATTGCTCCCATTGCATGGTTCCCTTTAAATTCTTTATTCTTGCATACCTTCCTTGTGCTTCTACGACCAAAGCTAGATTTTTTGTTAAACTATATTCCATTGCAATTCCACCGGTAAAGCCAAGGCCAGCTCTATGGTTAATTTCCCAATAACGCCACATCCAACTCAAATCTCCACGAAAGTTGATTTCCTCAAGTCTTTTATATTCTGAAACACTGGCAGAATATAAACCAATTCCTCCAGTTAAGAAGAAATTAATCTTGGAAGTGCGAAGAATACTGTAATATACTCCCAACTTAACAGGCGTCCATGCCTTAACTTCTGGTTTGATAGAAATTAAATCTGTATATAAAAAGTTAATAATTTTCCTTGAAACGTGAAGAGAACTTTCATTCTTTTGATGAATATATCCTGATGTGCTAATTCCAAGAGCAAATTTAGGACTAATATCTATCCTCAACTCTGCTTCCCAGTCGGGATTGAAATTATCAAGTTTTTTTATCTCACCTGTTCTGGACTCTATATCCTCTGAAGCGGGATCAAATGCATTGTAAAGTGATTCCAGGCTACTATTAAAATCTCCGATTGTTACATAACTTAATCCGCCTGTTAGCTTAATGCTAAATTTTGGTTTGAATTTTTCTTTTTCTTCAGAGTAGACAATTCTAATCAAAAATACCATTGAAAAAACTAATGTGAGCCAGATTGCTCCTCTCTTTTTTGTTGACATTTTGCTTCTTATTTTTTTAGTTCCTATAATACTTTAATAAGTAGCTAAGCAGTATTTGTCAAATTATTTTAAAAAATGTCGCTTTATTTCGCTTTATGTCGTATCGTGGACGGATAATTCTTAATATATTTCTTCTTAATATATTGCTCAATATCCTCTTAATATCCGATAGCGGATCCCTGGCGACGCTTATCTGCAGCCCCATAATACAGCCCTGTTTTTGGGTCAATAAGTATGCTGTGGGCATCTCCCTGTCGCACGGAAGAAGGCTCCTTTATCATGTGCCCCATAGCTTTGAGTGATTCCATCAATTCTTCAGTAATACATTCCTTCTCCAATCTTAAGAGATCAGGCATCCATCCGTGGTTCATTCTGGGGCCATCGATAGCATCCTGAATCGGCATAGCAAAATCAATAACATTAACGATCACATTCAAAACAGTATTGATAATTGTTCTTCCTCCCGGGCTTCCTGTGATCAGGAACACTTTGCCATCTTTAACGACCAATGTGGGAGTCATAGAGCTCAACATCCTCTTATAAGGTTCTAAGAGATTCGGTTTTGTACCGATTAAGCCCTTATCATCCGTATACCCAGGTTTCATGTTGAAATCTCCCATCTCATTGTTAAGCAGGATTCCTGTCCCCTCTGCAACCACTCCTGATCCATACCCTCCCTCAAGGGTATAGGTTGTCGCTACTGCCAGACCTTCCTTATCTATGACCGAGTAGTGAGTCGTCTCCTTTGCTTTTTCAAGTGTTAGAATTTCTTTGCCCATTTTCGTGCTGGGGATTGCCTTTTTTAGATCGATTTTTCTCCGAATATCCTCTGCATGACTCTTTGAGGCTAAATGTTTGAATGGCACTTCACTAAAATCCGAATCTCCCATATATTTGGCTCTATCGAAAAAGGCAAATTTCATCGTCTCTGCAATTAAATGCAACGTCTCAGGCGCATATCTTTCCATTTGTCCCAGGTCAAAACCTTCAAGAATATTAAGCATTTCGATCAACGCCGTGCCACCGGAACTTGGCGGTGGCATAGAAATGATCTGGTATCCCCGGTAGGTTCCTGTTACGGGTTTTCTTGCAAAAGCCTCATATTTCTCCAGATCTTCCTTTGTGATCAAACCGCCATGCTTCTTCATATCCTGAGCGATCAATTCTGCGATCTGCCCTTTGTAAAAGGCTTGAGAACCATGTTCGGCGATCAACCTCAGAGACATGGCAAGATCTTTCTGAATAAAAATATCCCCCTCCTTGAATTCAGACCCGTCTGACTTGGAAAAAATCCTAAAAAACTCTTTATTTCCCCGCTTAAATCTCTTGTGTAGCCCGTTGAACGAATCTGCCCTCCTTTTATTCAGCTTAAATCCCCTCTCAGCAAGCTCTATGGCAAGTTTGATAACATCCTCCCATTTCAGATTCCCATATTTTTTCATTGCAAGCTCAAAACCTTTAACTGTCCCGGGAACCCCAACTGCAAGATGCCCGTATAAACTCCTCTCTTTCACATAATTTCTCTTTTCATCCAGGTACATATCATGGGTAGCTTTTCCGGGGGCCATTTCACGAAAATCCAGAGCTACAGCTTCTTCCGTATCGGGGAATCGAATGATCATGAATCCTCCTCCTCCGATGTTTCCTGCAAAAGGAAACGTAACAGCTAAGGTAAAACCAACGGCCACAGCGGCATCTACTGCATTTCCCCCTTTTTTAAGAATATCTATTCCTACTTGAGAAGCGTACTCATCCACTGAAACAACCATCCCGTTTTTGCCAGCGATTCCTCTGTTTTCTTCTATAGCTGTAGTACAAAAAAAATGATTGGCCAGTAGAATCAGAATGACAAAAAATCTAAGAACTCCCCAATTTTTTCGCATTTTTAACTCCTAAATTTCATCGAGTACGGAATATATTCTATTTAACTAGATCAATATATTTCTATTTAACCGGATCAAAGTCAAGTATTGGAAATACATTTCAGGATAACTTGAAATATCAATCTAACTACTAAGTGAATAGGCTTGATCGCCAGGAGATGATCATTGGCTGTTGACAACGGCCAGCCACTGAGTTTTGGGATCGATCGCCAGACGGGAAATGTTCTTGATCCCTAGAGAGCTGAGGTTCCCGATCAGCCGCCAATCCTTGTCTTCTCCCGGCTTGAATTCGAAGAGCTTCGGCCCCACTCCCATGATCAGCGCACCGGAGGAAGTCCAGGCGTAAAATCCATTGCCTTTCAGCATGGGGACAATGGGCTGCGTCTTTCCGGTTTCCAGGTTATACATCATAATGACGTCCGGTCCGCCCTTTTTGGTAAGGGAAAAGCTAATCGCATCCTGATCCGGGATCTTATAGAGGGACCGGCCGATATTGTCGGCGACCCGGATGGAGGATCGATCTTTCAGATCCACTATCTGCAGAAAATTGGGCGAGCCAAGTAAAAAGAAGGCCACTTTTTGTGGATCGATCCAGGTATGGTAGCCGACCTTCTGCCCCTCTTCATAGATCAGTTCCGGATCTCCGCCGGCCAGGGAGAAAGCGATCAGGGGTTGGGCGCCCTTCCGGGGTCCCTCGCTCGTTACCAGTTGAATAACAGAGAACTTTTTTCCACCGGGCATCACTGTCGGCGAGTATTCCGAATCCGGGGTGTCTGTCAGTCTGGCGGTTTTTCCGGTTTTGATATCGTATCGATAGATATCGGTCGGTCCTGACCCTGAGGAATAAAAAAGAGAACCCGAATTCGGATGAAAAGACGGTTGATTGTTGTATCCTTCAGTCTGATTGATCTTTACGGGATCTTTGAAAACGTATTTCCCTCCATCGACCTTTATCTGGATCAGATAGATATCGCTCCCTCCCTGGCTGAAGACAGCTAGAGGTGTCACAATTATTAATAAGGCTAGATAGAGAAAAAAAATCATCTTTTTCAGCATGGTCTCCTCCATATACATGGGAATTATATTGAATTAAATATTATTTTGGAAAACTATTTATTTAATTTTTTTTTGCTTCGATATCTCTTGTTCACTTCCTCAATTTTATGAGCTGGCTGTTTTGACAAAACTTGTTCGGAAATGTACATATAGATTTGAATAAGTGTAGTTAACTTTTATGAATGAAAAGGAGGCCAGGATTCGATTGAATCTTGCCCTGGATACTGATCGGTCTCCTGAGTTTCGCCTGGGACTGAATGAAGTTCCACAAAGGAGGTTTGAAATGACTTTATTCTCTTCAAAACTGCGTCTTTCAGCTCTCAAATCTTATGTACTTATCATCGTCTTATCTATCTGCATTATTCCTTCTTTCGGCTTTGCCCAACGGAATGATAGATACGCAAAAGAGATTAAGATGATAGAGGATTGCGTTAAAAAAGAATTAGAAAGACTAAAAATTCCCTCTCTCAGCATTGCTTTTTACAAGGATGATTTCCTTTGGAAAAAAAGTTTCGGATACACTGACATGGAACACAAAATCCCAGCCAAACCGGATACTCTCTATCGACTCGCTTCCATTTCAAAACCCATTACGGCGGTTGGCATTTGCAGGCTCATGGAGGATGGTAAACTCAGTCTGGATGATGAAGTGCAGAAATTCGTTCCCTATTTTCCGAGGAAACGATGGCCTATCACAATTCGACATCTACTGGGTCACCTCAGTGGGATCAGCCATTATCAAAATTACAATGAAGAAGGGCATTTTAAAACCCATTACACAACAAAAGAATCTATTAGAGTATTCAAAGACTGGGAGCTCAAAGCAGAACCTGGCACCAAGTATATCTATACAACGTATGGATTCAATCTCCTGGGGGCTGTCATCGAAGGAGCATCAGGCAAGCCCTATGCGGAATATATGAGAGAAAATGTATGGAAGCCCCTGGGGATGAACAATACGAGGATGGATATAGCTGACACCATAATTACGAACAGAGCCAAAGGATACCGGAGAATCAGTGGGACAGTGAAGAATTGTGAATTCGTAGACATCAGCAGCAGATTCGCTGGTGGTGGAATGCTGTCAACAGCTGTTGATTTGGTCAACCTATCCAGGGCTTTGGACGAGAGCAAAGTTCTTTCGAAGGAAACCCAGAGAATGATGTACACAAGGATGCTGACCAAGGATGATCGTGTGACCGGATATGGAATGGGCTGGAGCCTTGATTTCATTCAGGGATTCTGGAACGTAAGCCATGGTGGCGGTCAACAAGGGACATCAACACATTTACTGAGATTCCCGGGGGAAAAATTCGCCGTAGCAGTTGCCTGTAACGAAGAGGGCCAAAATACATCCAGGTACGCTTACCTTATCAGTTCCCTGATCCTGGGAGCCTTCCCGTATCGGTTGGAGACTCCCTCTGTGGATAGTTATTGGAGGCTTCGCTTGAGTTTTCTTGTCGGGCTTGGATTCTATAGCAAATTCGGCACTACATTTGCCGTTGAC
>JAGLWV010000224.1 GCA_023133225.1 Candidatus Aminicenantota bacterium
GAGGAAAGCCGGGATAGAATCCATATTCGTTTCATCCGCAGCCGCCCGGGCGAGATAAAAAAGTCAATCAAAAACTAACGTTTTAAATTCTGAAAGCCTGAATCTAAGCCCGCAAGATAAATTGTAAAAAACCTTTATCAAATCACAATTCCCCAAGGGCTTTTTTTATGTTTTCCAATCCCCTGGCTAAAATTCCAGAAGTGACCCCATAGCCGATTCGAATATGCTGAGGATCTTCAAAAAAACGACCGGGAACAACGGAAGTATTATATTTTTCGAGAAGAAGCGAAGCCAGCCTGTCTCCGGTCAAACCCTCAACCTTCGGAAAACACAAAATTCCTGCCGCAGGCTCAACCCAGGACAATTTTTCTTCCTTTTGAATAAAATTTCTCATCATCATACTGTTCTGCTTGACCAATTCTTTATTCTTTTCAAGAATAGAATCAAGCTGACTAAAAACTCCGGCCGATACCTGCTCTCCAATAAAAACTCCTTCAACGCTGGTATAATCGATTATACTTCTCATTTTTTTTACGATCTTGGAAGGCGCCAGAATCCAGCCGCACCTGAGTCCTCCCAATCCATAAACTTTGGTCAGGCTTGATATGACAATGATATTTTCTGCCAGAGAGAAAGACGTCTCCCTCTCCTCCCCCTCCATATAATCAAGGTAAATCTCATCAACCAGGAACCAAACTCCCCTTTTCTGAGCAATCTCAGCCATGTCTTTTAGAGTGGAACGTTTAAGAAATGTTCCACTTGGATTATGGAGATTGGTCAGAATGACCAGCTTTGTTTTCTGAGAGATTGACCCGTCAAACTCGTCCAGATCGATCTGGTACTTATTCTCGTACTTTCTCTCAATCCTCGATATGACTGTCTCAAGAGCCCTGGGTACAGCAAGAAGCGGTTCATAGGCAGGCTTTTCAATCAGCACTTCATCTCCTGCTTGAAGAAGTGCCGCGCAAACCAGAAAAATCGCATGGGACGTTCCAATGGCAGTGACAACGTTTTCCTCCCTCACTTTGAACCTGGAGGCGATCGCTTCAAGAAGAGGAGGATACCCGTACATATTATCGCCGTAAATCTCCAGCTTATCCCTATCAAGACCAAAGTTTTGAAGGGAAAAATTTCTCATTCCGCTCGGACAGAGATTGATCCTTACTTTGCTTTTTGATCTAACCCAATCCAGATATTCCATTTTTTCAAACCGCACTCTTTTCCTCCTCTCTCTCGAAAACATTTAAAAGAACCTTGAATTCTGACATGATTCACTTTTGCCTTCAAGCTTTTCTTTCTTTTTTGCCCTGTAGTTAAATTTATGATAATCTTACCCTCGCCGACAATAAACGGTATCAAAGATAGAATACAAAAAGTTAGGAGAAATCAATGAAAAAAGTCTTTTCACTTTTCCTCTTGAGTTTTTTTCTTGTGAGTTTAATCAGTGCTCCCGGCTATGGACAGAAGGTGTCTGACTTCCTGGAAAAAATGATCAAGGCTCGGGGTGGAAGAACGGCCCTGAAGAACGTCAAGGACATAACCTTCACTGGAACTATGGAAATGATTGCTATGGGCATGAGCGGTTCTATGGCCATTTACCAGAAGGAACCGGACAAAATGCGCTGGGACTTAGATATGGCGGGAATGGTATTCACCAGAGCCACCGATGGAAAAATTGCCTGGGGAACCAATTTTCAGACTGGAGGCATGGAGGAATTACCTGAACAGGAAGCAGCAGAATTTAAAAGAAATGCGCTGGGTTATGACTCTTTGCTTAATCCGAAAAAATACGGCATCACCTATGCTTTAAAAGGAAAAAAACAGATCGAAGGCAAAGACTATCTGGTCTTAGAGCAAACCCATGCGGATGGCCACAAGGTAACTCATACCATTGATTCTAAAACCTATCTCACCTATAAAACAGTTACGACAGCCCAGGGTATGATGGGGGGAGGTGAAGTTGAAGAAGAGAACTTCCTTTCCGATTATAAAAAGGTCAACGGAGTCATGATCGCCCATACAATGAACGCTCTCCAGGACGGCGAGCAAGTTTTCACTATGTCGTATACCGAAGTGAAACTTAATACAGGTTTGGAAGATTCCCTTTTTAAGATGTGAATGAAATAAAAAAAAGCCATTCATGAAAAAATTTGCGACGATTGCTGTTACCGGAGTAAAAATCAACAGAGGTCTGGAGGATTCTCTGTTTAAGCCTCTATCTCATGAAGGACGGAGTAGGCAAGTTTAAGTGCACGCAATGCCTCTTCTCCGCTTACCTTTCTCGTTTTTCCATCTCTGATGCATCTTATAAAATTTTTAAGTTCTTTCTTTAAGGGTTCCTCTTTTTGTATTTTCAAACTTTTTATATCTGTCTGTCTCCCGTTGAGGGGAAAAACCTTTACATCCTGGTCTATATAATCAATGGTGTAACAGGAGGTGGGTTCAAAAATCCGAAGCTTCCTCACCTTTCCCTGGTGAACCCGGCTTGCTGTAAGCGTAGCCACACAACCCGATTTAAACTCCAACCTTGCATTGGCAATATCAATTTTTTCAGATAGAACATGAATGCCTGAAGACCTGATGGATTTCACTTCGTCTTTGATCAGAGCTAAAATGATATCCAGGTCATGAATCATAAGGTCAAGGACAACATCAATATCCAAAGATCGAGCCGAAAAAGATCCCAATCTCTGAACTTCGATAAATCTCGGTTCTTTAATCAAGTTTTCCAACGCCTCTACAGCCGGATTGAATCTCTCCAGATGACCAGCTTGAAGAACTAACCCACTTTTTTTGGACTTGCTGACTAACTGCTCGGCCTGCTCGACAGTTTCAGTTATGGGTTTTTCGACTAAAACAGATTTGCCCGCACTTAACAATTTCATGCCGATTGAAAAATGATCCGATGTAGGCGTGGCCACTATGGCTGCATCAATCTCATCCAGCATGTCTTTATAATTATGGAAATACTGCACGCCATGGCGATTTCCAATATTTACAGCTTTTTTGAAATCAATGTCGGCAACTCCTTTCAGCTCAGCCTCTTCGAGATAGGATAAAATCCTGGCATGCTGCACGCCCAAATATCCCACGCCGATTATACCGACTCTCACTTTATCCATCTTATCTGCTCCAAATCATGAATAATATCTCTTATCCATCATAACTTATTAACAATCTAAATCCTAATCATTTAGTCATCCCGCACTCATGATCTTTTGAAATTCACAAAAAGTATATGTTAGGATTTCTTGACAATTATCGAGATTTTATTGTCATCAGCCAAGGATATAGCATCTTTTTTTTGAAAAAAAGGTACTCTGTGAGCTTCAAAACAAAGAGCCTTGCTCCCTGCCTCGATAAGGCTTTTCACAGTATTCAGTCCTACCGCAGGTAAATCGACTCTTGCATCTTGAAAAGAACGGCTGACTTTTACCACAACAGTTCCTTTCCCGGCTAACCGGCCTCCTCTTTTTATCGCTTCATCCGTACCTTCCATTCCTTCAACAGCCACAACGGACTTATCTTTGACTATCACTGTCTGTCCGATATCTGAATCCGCAATGTGTTTGGCAATTCCCCAACCAAAGGCTATGTCCTCTTCTGACTCAGGAGAAGGCTTTGCCTCGGTCAGGATGCCTTCCTGGCAGAAAGAGGAGGTGATGAAAGGGGTCGGATCCGTGATCTGGATTCCTTCCCTGGACATAAAATCAATAATGGTCTTTATGATTGCTGTTGGGCTTCTCTCTTCCCCATGGGCTAAAATCTGATGTGAAGTCTCATTGAATTTTTCTCTTTTAAAAATGATCCGGGGGTCGATCTTTCCGGCAAACACAGCCTCTTTGACTCCGTTTTTTTTGAAAAAAGAAACTAAATTCATAATCTTCCCTACATCAATCCACTCGAAGACATCAACGTTATCCTTAAGGCTGGCTTCTGCTTCACCTTTTATGCCTGCAACTACACAGGAATAGCCCAATTTCTGAGCTTCGTTAAGTATCAAAGAGGGGAATTCTCCAGAGCCAGCGATTATCCCGATTCGACATCCCACTTTTCAGATCCTTTCTTTATGATTCCTCTCTTGGAAGACTTAACAAAATTGATAATCTCATCCCTATCTTCACTTGGAGGCAACTGCTCTTCGATCTTTTTTAATGCCTGAGTTGTGTTTAATTCGGAATAAAAAAAGATTTTAAACATTTCTTTGAGATTCCCGATCCTCTCTCTCGAAAAGCCCTTCCGCCGCAGACCAATAGAATTCAATCCGTACAGGTGAGTAGGGCGCATCCCAGCAACTCTGCAGAAAGGAAGAACATCCTGAGTAGCAACTGTGAAGCCGCCAATAAAGGCATATTTCCCCACTCGGCAGAATTGATGCACACCAGAGAAAGCCCCCATGGTAGCATAATCATCAACAGTGACGTGTCCTCCTAAAGTGGCCGCATTGATAAAAACAGTTTCGTTCCCAACAATACAATCGTGGCCTACATGGGAGTAAGCCATAAAATAATTGTCATTCCCGATGACTGTCTGTTTTCTACCCTTGATTGTTCCTCTGTTAATGGAAACCATTTCTCGAAAAATATTCCTGTCCCCGAGCTTAACCCGTGTTTCCTCCCCTTTATACGTAAGGTCCTGAGGTTCTGTTCCTATAGAGGAAAAAGGGGAAAAACGGCAGCTTTCTCCTATTTCAGTCAGGCCATCTATAGAGACATGTGAATCTATCTTTGTCTTCTTGTGAAGGATTACTTTTTCCCCTATAAAAGAATAAGGACCTATCCAGACTCCGGTGTCTAATTGAGCCTTGGGGTGGACAGTCGCTGAAGGATGAATGAAGATTTCTCTCTCATTCATTCAATTCCTCAAGCCTCAATAATGCGGCCATAATCTCGCCTTCCGCCACAATTTCACCGTCCACATAAACCTTCCCCTTCAAATAGGAAACCTTCTTTCTAAGCTTTGTGAGCTCTGCTTCCAGCCTCAGCTGGTCACCGGGGATAACGGGCTTTCTGAATTTAGCGTTATGAATGGCGCTCAAAAAAACGAGAACATTCTCAGGATCAGGAATGGAATGGTAGAGCAGAATGCCTCCTGCCTGAGCCACGGATTCGATAATGAGAACGCCGGGCATAACCTTTTTTACAGGAAAATGTCCCTGGAAAAAGGGTTCATTGTAAGTAACATTCTTGATTGCCATGATGGACTTTCCCTTTTCCAGTTCGAGAACTCTATCCACTAACAAAAAGGGATATCGGTGAGGCAGGATTTTAAGGATTTTTTCGATATCGAGCTGTTCTTTATTTTTTTGAGGTTTTAGAGGCATCGTATTTTTTTATAACTTCTTCAGTAAGATCAATGGTTGGAAGATAATAGATGACCCCACTGTTAGTCAAGTCAAAAATGGCTACCATGTTCTTTTCCTTTCCAATCTCTTCGATTATAGGAATCAATTCTGTTTTGACCTTATTAAAAAGCCTGTCTCTGAGTTGAGTGAATTCCCGGTAAGAATCTTCGGCAAAACGTTTCCTGTCGGTACGCATTCTTTCTAAATCAGAGCTCATATTCATTAGAGATTCCTGGGTCAGGGTTAGCCTTTGAGTATTAATCCTTGTCTCTAAATCTCGGATTCGATCATCCATTTTAACCAACTTATCCTGATTCTCCTTACTTTTTTTCTCCAGCCGTGCAAGTATACTCTTTCCCTCTGCGGATTGTTCCATGACCTGCATCGGATTTACAATTCCAACCCTCGATGATTCCTGAGCAAAACTTGTAGAAAGTATTGCTACAAAAAAAAGAGCAAGAACGACAATTTTGTTAGCGCTTCTCCTCATCTTTTTTCCTCCTTAATTTGAATTGAATAATATTTTCTTTCCTTCCTCAAAAGGTGGTTCCAAGTGCAAAACGAAAATTATAACTAGACTCGCTAAGATACTCCTTCGGGCTGTTATAAGCAAAAATAAGCCTGAAGGGGATTCTTAGAGCAGGAACAAATATTCTTAATTCAAGTCCTGCCGAAGCGTACATATTATTTAGACTGATTTTTTCATCTCGAGCATAAGCATTCCCATAATCATAAAAGAGGATAAAAAACAGGGAACTGCCGAATGGAATGATATATTCTGCGTTGAGCACAAGAGATTTTTCCCCGCCTACGTTCCTACCCGTTGCAGGATCACGAGGTCCTATGGAGTAATAATTATACCCTCGAATGGACATTTCCCCTCCGAGAAAGAATCTTTCCCACACAGGAATTCCTACACCTCCCCCAAAAGTCTTAATAAACTGATACTCAGCATGGAATCCAAGGATATGGTTTCCAAATATCGGCTGGAAATGTTTCCACTCAAAGCGAGGCTTTATCATGTCGACTTCGCCGCCCAGAAACCCGCCAGAAAATTTACATGTAGCCAGATAGAGGGAGCCCGCTGTGGGTATTATGGGGCTGTTAACGGTGGAACGATATATGGATGGTATTAAGCTGCTTACACGATACTTTCCTTCCCACCCACCAGTATAATAAGGTCCGTAGCCCCCATATGCGCTTCCTGCATTATCAAAGTAGTCGATTTCTATTAATTCATAAGAATAAGTTAAATCCGTTCTCAAGTATCCCTTGACCCTTCCTCCGATATGGAAATCAATTCCTTTCCCCTTTCGGTTGAACAAACTTGGATAAATCATAGAACGGTTAAAAATCTTAAAACCCAAGTTCATTGGCAAATCAAGAAAATAGGGCTCAGTAAAACCAAACATATAGTTTTTGATATATTTACCATGCTGTAACATCAATTCTAATTTCTCACCGGCTCCCAGGAAATTCACAGTTGAGTAGCTTAAAGCAATAAAAGTACCCTCATAGCCACTGTAGCCTGCTGTAAACTGGATGTTGTTTCTCTGCATCTCCCTCACATTCAGGGTAACATCCATGAGATTGGGGTTTTCAGGATTGGGCTTTACATCAGGTTCCCCTTCAAGCTCTACAAGACCAAGCTGCTGCATCCTTAAAATGCTGTCTTTAAATAGAGCTATGCTAAACCTATCACCCTCTCTGAGGAGCATTTCACGCCTGATAACCTTGTCTTTGGTGTAGGTATTGCCTCTGAACTCAAGCCTGTTTAAATATGCAACTTCTCCTTCATAGATATTGAAGGTCACATTCACTCGCTTTCGCTTGGGGTCCAGATTTTCAACAGGAATGATTTGGGCACGCAGATAGCCAACGTTCCGATAAATCTCTCCTATTTCTTCGATACTCTTCTCTCTTATTTTGGTGCTGTAAATATCGCCTTCCTTGAACTTGATGAGACTCCGCAAACCCCTAGTGGAGACGATTTTATTCCCTTCGATCTTAATCTCGCCAACCCTGTATCTGTAGCCGGCATTAACAGGAATGATGATCTTTGTCATCTTCCGTTTTTTTAGAAAAATATTCCTTTTGGTGATTTCCTCTATTCTGGGCTCGCCAATCGTAGCTTCCATGTATCCCTGCTGTTGTAACTTCTTCTTGATGTTCTCCAAGTCCTCCGGAAGTTTGTTTTTCTTGAAAACATCCTTTCCAGCTATCCACCAGAAAACATTTTGCCTCTTGTTTTCCTTCATTGCTCCCCTGAGAAGACTCGGAAGCAACTTTGGCTTCCCTTCGAACTCGACCTCACCAATTTTCATCTTTGGCCCTTCCTTGATATCAAACAAGATCTCTACTTCATTCTTTCCGATCTGATTTGTTTTGACCTCAACTGTCCCGGACATAAGGCCTTTCTCCTGGAGCAGCTCTTCGATGATCTTCTTGATTTCTTTGACCTTATGAGGACTGTAATAAGAATAGGCCATGACGTATTTGTCTTCTTCTTTTAACTTGTTGACAATATCCTTCTCCTTGAGTCTTCTGCCCGTTTTGAAGGTGATAGTCTTGATAATAGGATTTTCCTCGACAATAATCCTCACAATCTTTCCCTTTGTTCCGTCTGCCTTTTCAATCTTGATATTAGCAAAAAATCCTGTTGCCCATAAAACCCTGAAATCTTTCTTCAACAACTCCTCGTTGAAGAAGTCTCCTTCTTTTGAAGAGAGGTAATAGAGAACGGTCTCCGTTGAGACCCGGTCATTTCCTATGATTTCAATCTTCTCCACTGTGTCCTCTCCATACAAAAAGAAAGGCGCACAGGAGAAAAGAAAAACAAACAAAGCCAAAATTTTTCTTTTCATCTCCTTTTCCTTATACCATAATCTCATATTTTTATCAAAAAGGCTCAGGCTAAGCCTCCATCTGTATAACTTTATAGCTGGGGTAAAAGTTTCAAGCTTCCGCTCTCCATCATGTAAACTTTATTGCAAAATTGAGCCACCTTTTCATTATGGGTAACAACAATAGAGGACAAACCTTTCCTCTGATGCAGTTCCTGTATCAGCTCAAGAATCATCCGGCCTGTCTTCCAGTCCAGGTTTCCTGTAGGCTCATCGGCTAATAACAACTTGGGCTCATTGACCAGAGCTCTGGCAATGGCCACCCGCTGCTGCTCGCCCCCTGAAAGTTTCCCAGGCTTGATATGGGCCTTTTCTTCTAAGGAAACGTCTCTCAGCATCTCAAGAGCCCGCGCTTGAGCCTCACTCCTTCCCTTTCCCCTTATCAGAAGGGGAAAACTCACATTCTCTAATGATGTAAATTCAGGCAAAAGATGGTAAAACTGAAAAACAAAGCCAATCTTCCTGTTCCGCAGTTCTGCCAGCTCCTTTTCACTCCCTGAGAAGATATCTTCTCCATCAAAAAAGATTCTCCCCTCTGTCGGTTTATCCAGGGTCCCCAATAAATTAAGCAGGGTGGTTTTCCCCACTCCAGAAACTCCCATGACAGCAACAAAATCACCCTTATCCAGCTCAAAATTTATTCCATCAAGAACACGCAAGATATCCTTTGGCAGAGGATAATCCTTGCATAGGCCTTCGGCTCTAACTATTTTATTCATATTTTAAAGCAGTAACAGGATTGACTCTCGCTGCCCTGTGGGATGGGAAAAGTGTCGAAAGAAAACTGATAAGAAGAGCAATCCCGACAATTAAAATAAGATCTAAAAATTTAAGACGAAAAGGGACATGAGAAATCTGGTAGATATCCACCGGTATCTTGATGAGCTCAAAGGTATTTGCCAGCCAGCACCAGAACAATCCCAGAAGCACTCCAATGGCTGTCCCGATGACTCCGATCATGGCTCCCTGTAGAAAAAATATTTTCCTTATACCCTTAGAAGTTGCGCCCATGGCCAAAAGGATACCTATATCTCTTGTCTTTTCCATGACCATCAAGATAAGTGTGGCAACGATATTCAAAGCAGCCACAAAAACGATGAGGGCTATGGTCAGAAACATGATATTTTTTTCAAGCTTCAAGGCAGAAAAGAGGGATTCATTCAGCTCCATCCAGGTCGTCACGTAAGCAAAAGGAGGCACAATCTCTCTCATCTGATCTGCTATCTTCGAAGCATGGAATATGTTCTCTATCCTGATTTGAATGTAGCTTATGCCCTCCCCGAGACGTAAGAGACTCTGGGCTGATTCAAGCCGGATCAGGGCAGTGGTAGAATCAAACTCATACAATCCTGTGTGGAAAATGCCGGTTACGACAAATCTCTTTCTCCTGGGAAGAGGGCCGATCGGGGATAATCGGAAAGATGGAGTAAAAACCTCCACCACATCTCCGATTCCAGCCCCAATGCCCACAGCTATTTCACGACCAAGCAGGATGCCTTCTCTCTTGGAATCAGGAGCAGGTATGTTTCCCCCTTCCAGTTCTTGAAGCCATGAATAGTATTCTTTATCCAGTTCAAAATCGATACCTTTAAGCACAGCCCCTTTGCTATCCGAAGGGCCGCTCAGAAGAACCGTACTATAGGCAACAGGTGAAACGGATATGACTCCTTTCACATCTTTTATTTTGGGAATGAGTTGCGTATAGTCTTTTATGCCTTCTCCGGTAATGTCAGAAACCATGACGTGGGATGTGGATCCAAGAATTTTATCCTGAACATCGTTCTGAAAACCCGTTATAAGACCAATGGCAATGATCAGAGCCATAACTCCGATTGTAATGCCCAGAATGGAAATAATGGTAATGACAGAAATGAAAGCCTGCTTCCTTTTGGCAGTCAGGTATCTTTTGGCGACAAAAAACTCATAATCCATGGCTAAAACACTCTTTACTCTTTAGGTCTGAGAAGAGGAAAAAGGATGACTTCCCTGATGGATTTTCGGTTTGCAAGAATCATAACCAGCCGGTCGACCCCAATCCCTTCTCCTCCTGTGGGAGGAAGCCCATATTCCAAAGCATGGACATAGTCCATATCAATCCAGTGGGCATCCTCGTCCCCTTTTTTTCTCGCCTCTGCTTGCTCTGTAAATCTCTTTTTCTGCTCTTCAGGATCTGTTAATTCGCTAAAAGCGTTGGCAATTTCCATGCCGGCCATGACGAGTTCGAAGCGTTCCGCTTCATCCGGGTTTTCCTTCGAAGCCTTGGCCAGAGGGGAAACCTCTCGTGGAGGATTCATGACAAAGGTCGGCTGAATGAGATTTTGCTTAACATATTTATCAAAAATAACATCCAGCGCCTTTCCATAAGAAAGAGACTTTTTATCAGAAGTGAGAGTTGAAGCCAATTCTATAACTCCTGCTCTATCCTGGAAGCGACTTGGCGCCAAACCACTGTACTCAACCAGTACATCCTTGAACTTTATCCTTTTCCACGGCCTTTTCAAAGAAATCTTGTGTTCCCCGTAGGTTATTTCCTCTTTTCCCAGAAGTGTAAGGCTGAGATCATTGATCAGTTCTTCAGTCAAATCCATCATATCAAAATAATCGCTGTAAGCCTGATAGAATTCCAGCATGGTGAATTCAGGATTATGCTCTGAGGATATACCCTCGTTGCGGAAATTTCGATTGATCTCGTATACTTTTTCAAAGCCCCCCACAATCAATTTTTTCAAATACAGCTCAGGAGCTATCCGTAAATAAAGGTCCATCCCCAGTGCATTGTGGTAAGTTTTAAAAGGCCTTGCCAGGGCACCTCCAGGGATGGCATGCATCATAGGAGTTTCAACTTCTATATATCCCTTTTGGTCAAAAAACTTTTTCATATGAGTTATCATCGCACTTCTGAATCTAAAGACCTCTTTTTCCTCTGGATTCATGATTAAATCCAGGTATCTTTTTCGGTAGCGAAGTTCTCTATCCTGCAATCCATGCCATTTTTCCGGAAGAGGGTGAAAACATTTAGCCAAAAAAGTGAATGATTCAGCCAAAACAGATAACTCTTCGGTCCTGGTCCTGAATAATGCGCCTTCGACAGAAACAATGTCTCCGATATCGACCAGGGAAAAAAGCTGATAGTTTTTCTTTCCTATTTTATCTTCCCGCAGATAGACTTGAAGTCTGGAACGGCTGTCTGCAATATGAAAAAATGTGGCCCGGCCCATCCGGCGAATCGACATAATCCTCCCTGGTACTATGACTATTACTTTTTTCTTTTCAAGATCTTCTTTGGATAACTGAGAGAAGCTTTCCACAATATCAGACGCAGAATGAGTGGTCTTTACATTATGAGGAAAAAGGTCAATTCCTTCGCGGGAAAGCCTTTCCATTTTGACCTGTCTTGAAGCTTCCTGATCGGTCTTCTTTGATTCTTCCCGCTTATTCACGTTTTTCTCTTCTGGCGGTACTTTTTTTTCAACCATGTTCTTCTTCCTTCAATGGTTTCTTGCCTTTTTCCAATTTTTTTCTTGCGCCATCTAAAATCCCATTGACAAATGTTGCTGCTTCATTTCCACTATACTTTCTTGCGATTTCAATCGCTTCATTGATGACTACGGCTGCATCAATATTCTCTTCGTATAAAATTTCAAAAACAGCCATTCGTAAAATATTGCGATCAACGAGAGCCATGCGTGAGATGCGCCAGTGCTCGGAAACAGATTGAATCGTGTCGTCGATCTCCCCTTTATGAGAAATTATGCCGCTAACCAACCAGGTGCTGTATTCTTTTATCTCCTCATGAATTTTCCTGTTCTCCCAGTATTGAGCTACGATCGTATCGAATTCGGCATCTTCAAATTCTATTTGAAAAAGAATACGGAGGGTCTCTTCCCTGGCTTTTCTTCTGTGCCCCATGAAACGGCTTCCACTCTACTTAAACCCAGCCTCTTTTATCAAGTTCAATGTTTCCACAACAGAAAAAACAGCATCCCAGCCTTTGTTGCCCGATTTTGTGCCTGCCCGCTCAATTCCCTGTTCAATCGTATCAACGGTTAGGATGCCAAAGGAAACAGGCAATCCCTCGTCCATGGAGATCTGAGCCAATCCTTTGGTAACTTCAGCGCTTAAAAAATCGAAATGAGGAGTATCTCCCCTGATCAATGCGCCCAGACAGACGATCCCATCCACCTCTTTCACCTTTGCCAGTTTTTTGGCAATGACCGGGATCTCAAAAGAACCTGGAACTTTATAAACGGAGATATCTTTCTCCTCTGCGCCTAATTTTTGAAGGGCATCCAGAGCACCTTCCAGTAATCTTTCTGAGATAAACTGGTTAAAGCGGCTGACTATGATTCCAATCTTTAAACCTTTCGCCTGAAGCTTTCCCTGGTAAATATCCATCCTTATTCGTCTCCTTTAATGTCTTTTAAAATTATCCCTATTTTATCAGATAAAAACAGTTTTTGAAATAGGGAAAGAGGGACACACTTGCCAATAATAAAGATTTGACCCCCTTTTATTGCTTTTATCGTTAATCCAGCCTTAGAGTTGTGTTTGCAATAATTTTATGTTAATTTGATGGGACGAAATTACCTCTGAAAGTTTATGGAGGATGTGATGAAAACAGCAGCAAAATATAAAGAACTCCCTGCTGAGTTACTAAGATGGAGCTGTGTACCTGAAAATATTCCTTTCAAAACCAGTGATGAATGTAAGCCCTGCGAAGAAATCATAGGTCAGGAAAGAGCTCTCAAGGCCATTCGGACAGGTTTAGACATCAAAGGCCTCGGCTACAATATTTTTATAACGGGAATGGTAGGGACGGGCCGAACCACTACAATTAAAAAGCTTCTGGAAAAAATGGAAAAAACAGAGGAAACGCCTGATGATATCCTTTACGTAAACAATTTTAAAAATCCTGATGAACCGATGTTGATAATCGCTCCGGCTGGAAAAGGTAAACGTCTCAAAGAAGCCATGGAGAATCTTATCGGAATGCTCAGGTCAAACATTCCGGAAATGCTCAAAAGCCCGTACTATGCAGAAGAAAGAGAAGGGATTATTGAATCCCAGCAGAAAAAACAAAAAAATCTTCTCAAGGATTTTGAAGATGAAGTTTCCAAGGAAGGATTTTCTGTCATTCAGGTACAGATGGGGCCTTTTGTGAGGCCTGACCTTGTTCCATTGGTGGAAGGAAAACCGACTCCTTTTAACAAGATGGAAGACCTGGTTAAAGAAGGCAAATATCCACAAGAGAAATTGGAAAAGCTGAGGAAAAAATACGAAGAATTGTCTGACAAGCTTGAAGAAATCTTCAAACAATTGAAAGAAATCGAGGAGGATACACGCAATCTTTTAAAACAGTGGGACGCCAGGTCTATCACCCCCATAATCTCAGGAGCGATTGACGAGATAAGGGCAAAATTCGATTTTCCAAAAATTGCAGAATACCTGGACGACATTGAAATAGCCCTCCTCAGAAATATCGACCTTTTTAAAAATCAAAAAACGGAGCAGAAGGCACAAGCACAGGAATTCCTTGACCCATTTCTGGCTTACAGAGTCAATTTACTTATCGATAATGCGGAAACAAAGGACGCACCGGTTGTCATGGAAAACAATCCCAACTATACCAATCTTTTCGGCTCTATCGATCTCACTCCAACCCGGATGGGCCTCATGCAAACAGACTTTACAAAAATCAAAGCCGGGTCATTTCTCAAAGCCAACGGAGGATTTCTGGTCATAAATGCCCTGGATGCATTAGTCGAACCCGGTGTCTGGCCAACTCTCAAAAGGACCCTGAGAAACCAGATTTTCGAGATCCAAAATTTTGCATCCCTCTATCTCTTCTCGACCTCCAGACTCAAACCACAATCCATTCAATGTGATGTAAAAGTTGTCCTCATAGGAGACGCACATATCTATAACCTCCTTTATCATCTCGATAAAGATTTTAAAAAAATATTCAAGATCAAAGCTGAATTTGATTCAGAGATGAAAAAAGATGATGAAACCATCAAAGAATATGCCGCCTTCATAAAGAAAATAGCCGATGAAGATAAACTCAAGCCCTTTGATAAAACCGGAATCGCTGCTGTTATCGAATACGGAACCCGACTTGCCGGAAGACAGAAGAAAATATCCACCCGTTTCCACGTCATTGCCGACGTATTGCGGGAAGCCAGCTACTGGGCTGATAATGACAAAAAAGACACAGTCAGCCGCGAAGATGTCGAAAAAGCTATAGATGAGCGCTTCGAACGAGTCAGTCTGATAGAGGATAAAATTCAAGAGATGATTGAAGAAGGAACGATCATGATCGATACCACAGGCAAGGTCATAGGTCAGGTTAACGGGCTCTCAGTCTATAATATGGGAGAAGTTGCCTTCGGCAAACCCACGCGAATCACAGCCACAACTGCCGTGGGCAGAGCAGGAGTCATAAACATCGAAAGAGAAGCGGATTTAAGCGGCCGCACTCATAACAAAGGTGTCCTGATTCTGGGAGGATACCTGAGGGGAAAATACGCACAGAACAAGCCTTTTTCCCTCTCAGCAAGCATCGCTTTTGAACAGTCTTATTCTGGAGTTGATGGAGACAGCGCCTCCTCCACCGAAGTCTATGCCATTCTATCCAGCCTCTCAAAATTGCCTTTAAGTCAGAACATAGCCGTCACAGGCTCGCTCAATCAGAAAGGAGAAATCCAGCCCATCGGTGGAGCAAATGAAAAGATTGAAGGTTTCTTCGATGTCTGTAAGGGAAAAGGCCTGACAGGAGATCAAGGTGTCATCATCCCTCATCAAAATATCCAGAACCTCATGCTGCGAAACGATGTGGTCGAAGCCGTAAAGGAAAAGAGATTTCACATCTACCCGG
This sequence comes from Candidatus Aminicenantota bacterium, assembly GCA_023133225.1. Taxonomy (GTDB): domain Bacteria; phylum Acidobacteriota; class Aminicenantia; order Aminicenantales; family Aminicenantaceae; genus JAGLWV01. The sequence goes on from JAGLWV010000224.1 coordinate 15,122, forward strand.
TCAAAACGATTGATGAAGGGATTGAAATCCTGACAGGAGTTAATCCAGGGGAAAGAAAGGAAGACGGGACGTTTGAAGAGGACACGGTGAATTATCTCATTGATAAGGAACTCCAGCGGCTGGCCAAGAGCTGGAAGACATTTACTGCCCCGGCTGATAAAGAAAAAGAGAAAGAAGAAAATAAAGAATAGGGTTAATCCAATCCTACCTGTTTTTTAAGAAGATCGACTTCTTTGGGCGTAAGAAAACGCCACTTCCCTTCCTTCAGCTTTCCCAATGTTAATCCTCCGAAGCCGACTCTTTGAAGCTGAAGGACCTTGTGGCCGATGGCTTCGAACATCCTTTTTACCTCTCTTTTTCTTCCTTCGTAGATTTCAACTTTAAAAGCCGTATTCCCTGGACCGCCGGCAATCCGAACAATTTTTGCAGGAGCAGTCTTTTTCCCCTCGATGTAAATTCCTTTTTCCAGGCCGGAAAGCGCTGAGGAGCCAGGCTCACCCTTGACCTTTACCAAATATGTCTTCCGGACTTCAAAACGGGGATGAGCCAGACGAAAAGCCAGTTCTCCATCATTTGTTAAGAGCAAGAGGCCGCAGCTATCATAATCCAATCTTCCAATAGGAAAAATTCTTTCCCTCAAGGCTGGAAGCAACTGCGTGACTGTAGGTCTTCCGAAAGGGTCCTTGAGAGTTACGAGAAATCCCTGGGGCTTGTTCAATATCAAATAGACCAGGTTTTCGCTTCTCTTTACTCTTTTTCCCTCAACTTCGACTCTATCTTTTTTTGGATCTATTTTGGAACCAAGCTCCCGGATGACCTGGCCGTTCACTTTAACTTTTCCTTCTGCAATCATACTATCCGCTTCTCTCCTTGATGCCACTCCGGCTTGAGAGAGGAATTTATTCAACCTGATCTGCATTATTTACCCTCCGGGCGAAAAAAAAGGGGACAGTCCCCTTTTTTTCCCTTTTTTTTCATTGCATAGATTCCCCTAGATTCCCGCCTCCGCGGAAATGACAATAAGGAAGAAAGGATAAAAGAGGGGTGCTTTCTTTTATAAAGCTTAAAAGAGTTTTGATGTGTCAGCTAAAAATAGATGTTTATTCCGCCGTTAATAAAAAACTTACCTAACTCCAGTTCTTCATTATCAATCGTAAATTTGCTTTTGGTGTGGTATCTCCCTTCTACTAAGAATGATATTTTCGATATCTTCAGCTCCAATCCACCGCCAAAATTGAGCCCGCCGTTTGTATCTTTACCGTTAGTAAGGGTCTTGATATCTGCCGTATAAGAGCCATAACCTCCAGAGATAAAAATACGAAAAGATCCGACCGGAGGGAGTGGAACAGATATGGGAAAAAACTTCGCATTCACTCCTATGTAGCTGTAATCCATTTCATCATACCCGCTCCAATCAACATCTCCCACATATTCCTGTATCAATTCATGAGCAGCACGGAAATAGATTCCTTCAATTGAAAACATCATCACTTTTAATCCGATACGAGCTCCATAAAATAGAGAGGAATCTTTGGCGAACTCATTCACACTGTCTGGGATTTTTGGCGATTGGGCCGAATATCCAGCTATCATCCCTACATAAAGCTTCTGGGCATGGAGACCAGAGGCAAACAGAAGAAGACAAGCTAAAACCAAACTTGAAACTATAATTTTTTTCATTTCTTCACCTCTTTCATTGAGTAAACATAGACAATTCTTATTTTCAAGATAAGCAAAAGAAGAGTCAATGTCAAGCCAAAATCATTCGTGAGTTGTTACCCTTCCAGGCGGGGCTTGGCCAGAATTTCCATGACTCTGAGATCAAAAAAATTCTGGGCATGGGCAGGCCGCAAAAGGATGGCCGTGTCGGTTCCCCGGGAAGTGCCGCCGACAGAAATACAGGGCTCCAGAGTGGAGACGAGCCCCGCATCTGCAGCCATAAGTGCAATCTCGACGGCAACCTTTGTTCCTTCACCAAAAATACGCAGAGTATAGGCTATGATCTCCTCGAGTTCATATGTTCCCAGTTTTTTTCTAACCGCCCGCCCCACTCCTCCAAAGGTATGCTGGCAGGTCAGGATTTTGGCCCCGGCTTCTTCGATTTTTTTACGAGATTCCGGTAAAAGCTCCTGGTAATCGGGCCCAGCAAAACCAGTCGAGTGGGTAACGATCACCAAATTTTTAGAAGGGAAAAGTTCTGCCGCTATCAAACCTGTCTCCCCCGATATCGAGGCCACAATAACACTGTTAATCCCTAACTCCTCTGCTCTCTTCGCCGCTATCTCCAGAGTTCTTTTTGAATTTTTTCGACCTTCCTTTTTGAAATACACACAGGAAACCGATAATAAATCCTTGCTCTTTTCATCTACCATGAGAAATTCTCCTCATTAAGACATTGGACCCATTTGAGTTTTTTCCTCTTTAAGACCAGTGTCTTCATTATTTTTCTCTCATTTTGTTTTCTGTAAAATGAGTTGTCAAGTGCAACGAAAAAAGAGATTAACATTTTCAATCCAGTAATTAACAGGTTTTGGGGGATAGCCGAAGCGACCATTGAAGATTGAGCCTTCCCAAGCTGTCCTTTGAGGGAATCAAACGGAGTTATAAAAAAGAGAGCACAAGGTTTTGGGGGATAGCCGAAGCGACCATTGAAGGTTTAGCCTTCGGCGCTCGGTCTTCGAGGGAAGCTGACGAAGTCAGCCGGCCGAGATGTTTGAGCACGAGACAGGAAAAGGAAGCGAGTCCCGTTATGAAAAAGAACATACGGCGTATGTCATGAGCTGTGGTGCGGAGTTTCGAGGCCGCCGAGAAGGCAGAGTGAAGAAAGGCGTTAAAAATCTGAAGGGGAGCAAGGCTATCCCCCAAAACCTTTTACTTTCCTCTTCCGTATCATATACTATAAAATATGAATAAAGACGATGGCTAGAGTTAATATAGGCGAATCCGTTTCTATGGCCATGGGCTCTCTCTGGACAAGTAAATTAAGAACGTTCCTGACGCTGCTGGGCATCATCATCGGTGTCTTCACCATAATCACTGTTGTCTCTATCATCCAGGGCCTTAACAACTTTGTCTATACCGAATTTGCTTTTTTTGGAGCCAACGATTTTTCGGTCACAAGATTCAACATGGGCGCAATATCTCTGAGCGAATTCAGAGAAATGCTCAAAAGAAAAAACTTCATTCTTGATGACAGGAGAATCCTTCAGCGGCAGTGTAAATCCTGCGAATTAGTGGGAGCTTCTGTAGACACGAACCGAACGGTAAAGTTCGGAAATCAGTACATTAAAGATGTCCGGATAAGCGGGCAGACGCATCTTGACCACATGATCGGTTCAGTCCTGGAGCTGGAAAGAGGACGGCAGATTCGAAGAGAAGATGAAGAGCACTCCCGGTATGTGTGTATCATTGGAGCAGATATCATAGAGGAACTGTTTCCCTATCTTGATCCTCTGGGGAAGCGAATAAAGATCGGTCCCCATAACTTCCTGGTCATCGGCCTCGGCGAGAAGAAAGGAAAGCTTCTGGGAATGAGCCAGGATAACTATGTTGTGATCCCTATCTCTACATTCCATAAAATATACGGCTCAAGGAGAAGCATCGATATCAATGTTCACACGTCTTCCCAGGAACAAATGGAAACAGCTCAGGAGGAAGTGAGAACGATCCTTCGTTCCAGACGGCATCTTTCATTTAACGATCCCGATGACTTTGCTTTCCGGAGTTCAGAGACTTTCATCCGGATATACAAAACAGCAACTGCAGGCATTTATTTTGCCATGATTGCCATCTCTTCCCTTGCCCTCCTGGTAGGAGGCATCGTTATCATGAATATCATGCTTGTCGCCGTCACCGAAAGAACAAAGGAAATAGGCATCCGAATGTCTGTGGGAGCACGCCGTCTGGACATATTATTCCAGTTTTTGATCGAGTCTGCTGCTCTTTCTACTACCGGGGGTATAATCGGAATTTTCATAGGCTTTGTCATCGCCAAGATCGTCACAGCCGCTACCTCAATCCCTTCGAGCATTGAACCCAGCTCCATCGTTGTCGCCATTCTCCTTTCAGGTTCTGTTGGCATTTTTTTCGGCATTTATCCCGCCAATAAAGCGGCAAAGCTCAATCCCATCGAAGCACTGAGGTCTGAATAATGAGATTGAGATTGGGGATCATGAAAGAAATTTTCCAGATGGCCTTCGACTCCATCAGGACGCATAAACTCCGCTCCTTTTTAACTCTGCTGGGGATCATGATCGGTGTGATGACCGTCATCGGGATGGTTTCTATTATCCAGGGCATAAACCGGACTTTTCTCGGTGAACTCGAATCCATGGGCTCAGATTTGATCTTCGTCGGCAAATACGATCCTATTCAATTGGGCCGCCGTTCCGAAGAAGAAAGACAAAGGAAAGATTTAACGATTGAAGATGCCGCGGCCATTGAGAAAGAATGTTCCCTGGTTAAAGCTGTGGCTGTAGACCTTGTTGCGGACTTTTCCGAGAGCCTTCCGATCAAATACCGGAACAAGAAAAATCTGGATGCCTTCATTTTAGGAATGAACGAAAAATGGCCTCAGGTTATCTCTGTCTACCTCCCTGAAAAAGGACGATTCCTCATAGAATCCGATATTGCTCACCGCACCAAAGTCTGTGTTCTTGGAGCGGAGCTAGACGAAATACTTTTTCCTCATCTCAATGCACTGGGGAAAGAGATAAGGGTGGGCCCTGAAAAATTCACAGTGGTGGGTGTCCTTCAGAAAAGAGGCAGTATATTCGGGCAGAGCCAGGACAATTGGGTCGGAATTCCCATCTCAACACTCATGAAGTATTTTCCCTACACACTAGAAAGACTCGAAATCGTAGCCGTACCCACAAAACACGGCTACATCCAGGAGACCATCGAGCAGATAATCAACTTGCTCCGGAGCAGAAGAAAAGTCGGGTTCGGAAAACCCAATGATTTCTCCATCTACACTCAAGATACTCTTGTTGATTTCTACAATCGGATAACAGGAGCCGTCTACCTGGTGATGATCGTCATCTCCTCCATCGGCCTTCTGGTTGGTGGGATCGGGGTCATGAATATCATGCTTGTCTCTGTCAAAGAGAGAACCCGTGAGATCGGAATACGCAAAGCCCTCGGAGCCCGCTCATCGGATATTCTCAAGCAGTTTTTGATTGAGGCTATCTTTCTAACCGGAATTGGAGGGGCTATGGGAGTGATTATCGGATTCGGCATTGCCTTTCTTGTCAAAACCGCAACTCCTCTGCCCGCTTCTGTAACACTGTGGTCGGTCATCCTTGGACTGCTTGTCTCAGTCTCTGTGGGCCTTTTCTTCGGGATTTTTCCTGCTCGAAGAGCAGCCAAACTAGACCCGATCATTGCTTTAAGATACGAATAAGTTATTGCATTTTTTGTTTAACATATTCCTCTGCTTTTGACAGAGCGAACTCAAGGTTTTCGACTTCCTCTCCCGCAACTTCAACCAGAGAAGGACTCCCGCCTCCTTTCCCTTTGATCAAGGAAGAGACTGCAGGAACAATCTCTCTCATATCTATATTCAGACTCTGAGAGCAGGCTAAGACGAGATGCCCCCTTTCTTCTCCTTTTATGCCAAAGAGCACAACAAAATCCCCTTTATTTATGATGTTTAATGCCAGATATTTCACTTCCTCCGCCTTTTTATCAGTAAAAATCTGCTTGATTATGTTTTCCTTCGCCTCCCCGATGAATTCTTGAGCCAGGTACCCTGTCATATTCTCCTGAAGCTTTCTGTTTATTCTCTTTTGAGACTTTAAATCTGAAAAGAGCTTTTCGACAGAAGCGAAGACATCTCGTTCATGAGCAGAAAACCTGCTGGAAAGCTGATACAGAGCCTTGTTCTTCCATGAATAATCTTCAAAGGCTCTTTTACCGCAGACAAATTCCAGCCTGACATTGTTCCTGATCCTTTCTCCTTTGAGAATCTTGATCAATCCTATTTCACCTGCCCTGCGGACATGGGTGCCTCCGCATGCGGAGTAATCAAAGCGTGAGACTTCAACGACCCGGATCAATCCCTTTTTTTGGGGGGGTTTTCTCAAGGGAAGGCTTTTGATCTTCTCTTCGGGAATGAAGTAGGATTTTATCTCCCTATTCTGAAAAATAATGTCGTTTGCCCGCTTCTCGATTTTTTCAATCTCCTCTTCTGAAATCTTTCTTAAATCCATCTCAACGGTAGAAGAATCTATTCCTAAATGAAAAGAAAGAGTCTCCGCTTCAAAAAGCTCATAGAAACTCTGGGAAAGAATATGCTGGCCAGAGTGCTGCTGCATATGGTCGAAACGCCTCTCCCAGTCAATCTGTCCTTTGATCTTCTTTGAAGAAACATCTTTCTCAACAAGATGCAGGACCTCTCCCCTATCTTCCACGACCTTAAGGACATTGATTCCGCCTATTTGGCCTTTATCGCAGGGCTGCCCTCCCGACTCAGGATAAAAACAGGTCTGGTCAAGAATCAAAGCCGGTTTTTGCTCGTGGATTATTTTCCTGATGACTTGAGCCTCAAATTCAACCTGGTATGGATTTTCAAAATACAGCCGTTTTGTTTCCTCTCTCATATGAAACTCCTATTTAACCTGCATTATTCATAAAAACTGCCGCCGCCTTTATTTATCTTCAATAATATTAACATTATAGCACGGTTTTCAGTAAAATAAAGACTATCACTTTATTTGTTGTATAATTTCTATCAAATGTCGGCATTTTTTACCCTCCGGGCGAGCCGATCTCACCGCATCGG
>JAGLWV010000225.1 GCA_023133225.1 Candidatus Aminicenantota bacterium
GAGCTGCGCCTCTCTGTAGGCGCTCCTCTCTCTCTGTGGAGTGTTTCTCCTCAGGATTTTGAATACCTCAAACAGCTTTCAGACGGGCTGGTCCAACAGCATAACACATGAAGAAGACACGTCTGGTTTATATTGAACAGAAAAAAAACGAATACACTCTGGAAAGGGGCAGGATCAGAAACGAAGGCGCAGGCCCAGCCTGAAAACCCGGGGTGCGGAGAGAAGAATTAATTTTTTATAGTTAGGGCTTAAGTCACGTACTCCTAGAGGTGAGGATTCAGCTTCTGGAAACCAGAATCCTCCATCGTTTTGGAAAGTGAAATCGTTCTTTGTTCCGAGCACATTCTGAATGTCAACGTAGGCACCCAATCTTCCGGATCTTCCGAGCCTGAACTCTTTCTCAATTCTCAGGTTAATATTGTTATAAGGAGTTGTTCTTCTGGATCCCGGCGGTTCAAGATATACTTTAGCAGGCTCTATGAAAGCATCTTCCGCCTGGCCCCAGGAGGAAGGTGGGATGATAGTGACACTTCTAGCCCAAGGGGTGCCGCTCATATAAGTGTAATAAAAGCTCAGGGAAAAATTGTAAGGGAATTTATAGGTCCCCATTAATTTTATGACAAGTGGTCTGTCATAATCGAGCCTCGAATTTTCTGGAGAATAAAGGAATTGATTTGGGTTATCTGCTGCCCTTGAGAATCCCGCGCTTTCCTCGTAGCCAAGCCCGATGTTTCCCGTTGCTTTACTTAAGACTACAGAGCCTTGCATCTGCCAGTTGTTTGACATTCGTTTATTAAATGCTATTTCAAACGCCTGATATTTTCTCTTTAACTCAGGAACGTTTTTTGTCCGGTAAAAGTATTTAGGTGCAGAATTAGACCGGTAGTAGACAGTAATCTCTTTCTCGGGATAATCACCGCCTCCAGGAACCACGGTCTGAAAAGGTACCCACCAATCTTCCGTGTCCGGATTGATGGTGTACCAGTCCATATCGTTTTCAGGGTCGTAGAGAACATTTTCTATGATGTTTCTTTTTGTCTGGTGAATATAGTTGATTCTGAATGAAAAATCTTGAAACAATTCCCGGTGAAGACCGATCATATATTCATCTGTATAAGGTGATTTGATGTCCGGGGCCACACTGCTTGTGAAATAACTCCCGGCATATAAAGGATATGAACGATAATCTTCAGGAAAGAGAGTATAGGAATCGCCTTCATCAACATTGCCGTCCCCGTTTTCATCGAACCAGTAGAATTGGTGATAATGACGGGTATTAATTGGATTCAGGCCTGAGATATAGTGAAGCATCATGTAATCTGTATAGCGAGAAAATGAAGCTTTAAGGATGGTTTTTCCATTGCCAAGGATATCAAAGCTCAAGCCTGTACGGGGTGAAAAGGCATTCCAGGTCATGATGTCTTCCCAAAACGGAACAGGATTTGCTTTAAAAGGATTGACATTCGGATAAAGAGGTTCGATGAGACCGGTGCCAATATTATTAAAGCTGATAGGATTCCCGCTTTGTCCCTTAATTTGGGCATAGATCCGTGTATCACTCATATCGAACCGGAGGCCGAAATGCAGGGTTAGCCTGCCGCCAAAAGTCACAGAATCTTGAGCGAAAAAGCTCATTCTCCTGAGTTCGCCTTTGGGATCTACTCCTTCTTCTTCCAGGCTTCTTGCAGTGGAGAAGTAAATTCTTCCCTTGCCAACTGTCTCACCCGAGACAGGAGATACCTCCAGGCCATAAAAATAAGGATTTCCGTAATAATAATGAATCAATAAATTATTTTCCTTCCATACTGCCCATTCTCCTGATGCAAATTCGTATTCGGCTCCGATTTCAATCTCATGATTTCCTCCCAGGAAGTTATCCTGAAAGCGAGTTAAATATGCTCCTGCCTGAAAATTTTGTTTCGTCTGTCTTTCATTAAATCCAGCACTTCCCCAAAAGTATCCGGAGCCTTCATCGAAATATTGGGAGTACGCTCTGCTTCGTTCATTTAAGAGCAGAGGAAGCTTATGTTGAAGAAAGCCAGCTTTGAGATTGACAAAAGTATTCTGATTAATAATGTAGGTTAGCCTTCCATTCAAACTGAGATGTTTTTCATGGTCAAGGATGCGAGTGGCCTTTTTTGGGAGATTCCAGTTGAGGGCAGGTTCATGGATTGGCTGATATCGGTTAACGTAGTTAATCATTGCTGATACTTTAATTTTGGAGGCATATTGTCCGGACAGCTTGAAAAATCCCATTTTTTCAGTGTTGTGCCATTCATATTTTTCGTGTTCTTCTCCCAGAGGGTCTGTCCAGGGAATGAAGGGAGTTTTTTGGTATTGAGAAATCAGGCGGAAATTTCCGAAATACCATAAAATATCTTCCCAGAGCGGCCCTCCCAGGGAGAGAGAAGCATCCCACAGATTTCTATCTAGGGACGGTGGAGAGACTTCCTGGCCACTTGATTCTTCTGCGGACCTCAAAGCGCTTGCCAACTTGTCATTTGTGTAATAAAGATTAATGTCCCCATTAGCTTTGTTTCCACCAGATTTAGTGACAACATTGACGTAGCCACCATCAACGAATCCCGCTCCCGTAGGATGGGCAGAGGTTTCCACTTCAACCTCTTCGATGGTGTCAAAATTTATAGTGGTAAGGAGATGCCTCTGGTCAGGGTCGTTCATGAGGATGTTTTCGAATGCATAGGTGTTGGATCTTACAGTGGAACCGTGAACACTGGATGTCTGTTGGTAGGGAGTGTTTGAAGGAATAACACCGGCCACAGAATTGATGATATCGTGAATGCTTCGGGAGAAAGGAATGTTCTTTAGCATTTCTCTGTCTGCGACCTCAGCTATTTTTGTGGATTCCACATCTAATGCTGGCGAAGACAGTTTCAATGTGATCTCTTCTTCTATTGCTGTCATTTCCAGGGTTATGTTAAGAGTGACAATCATCCCAATTCGAATGATAATATCCTCCATATTTACAGTTTTAAATCCGGGCATTTCTACCATGATTTTATAGCGTCCGGGAGGAAGGCTAGGAATCCTAATAATGCCTGTATCTGTTGTGATATAAGTGCTCATTCCCAATAACGATGGCGATGTTACATAGACGAAGGCACCAGGGAGGGGATACCCTTCCTTATCAGTGATTTTTCCCTTGATGGAGCCTGTCTGATCTTGGGCTGCAGCTATTGAGACAAGGTGTATTGAGAGCAGTATCATCAAAGAAAATTGAAATAATTTCTTCCACACGTTGTGCCTCCTTCTATCCTGACTTATTCATAAAATATGCCG
>JAGLWV010000226.1 GCA_023133225.1 Candidatus Aminicenantota bacterium
CAGTAGATCACTACAGCTTCATGGACTGTAGCCTCCCCGCTACAGCAATCTCGACTCGTGAATAATCCAGGTTAAAAAATTCTTTACTTATTTAAGCCATTATTACTTTTAAAATTAGCTATTTTTTGTTAATAAGATAAATCATAAATGGAAGCAAAAACTTTCGTAAAAACAGGTCGTAAAGAGTTTGATGCTTTCATTCCAAAAATTCGCTCTTTTCTAGAAAAGAATTCTCTCGATGTCATCATCGACGGAAAAAAGATAAGAGGATATCGAACGCCGGATACAAAATCCATCTGGATCAGGGACTACAGTGACATGTTGAGAGGGATCAGATACTTTGAGAAAGACCTTAAGAGCACCATAGAGCATTTTGCGGAAACCCAGGCCGAAAATGGCCGGATATTTGATTATTTCACCACTTTTCCAGAGAAGCTACCGAGCGAGAGAGAAAATTGGACAAAATATGTACGCGTCCCGGTGGAGGCGGATGTTGAATACAGATTCGTAAAAGCCGCCTTTCTTGCCTGGCAGGCAACCGGCGATGACATGTGGATGCAGAGACTTTTACCCAAAATGGAAAAGGCTCTTCATTATGTCTTAATCCATCCCTGGCGGTGGGATGATAACACAAAACTTGTAAAAAGGCCTTACACTATCGATACCTGGGATTTTGCTTACACAGCCGGAGCCCATGAGTGGCTTCAGTTTCAAATCACGGATAACACATTCTGGGGGATTATGCACGGGGATAACAGCGGCTATTATGAAGCCTTTCGTATTATGGCGCTCTTGTATGGTTATTTTAAGAATCCCAGGCTTGGCGCGCTTTGGCAGGAACGTGCGGATGCCTTAAAAGCAAACATGAATAAAATGTTCTGGAATGGAAAATTTTACACCCATTTTGTAAAGCTCACTCCCGTAGAAATTCCTGGGGTCAAGGAAAAAGCTCAATTGAGCCTCTCCAATCCAATGGATATCAATCGTGGTGTTGCCACACATGACATGGCCGTATCAATTATCCGGGAATACATCAAACGCAGAGAAGAGACAGATGCCTTTGCGGAATGGTTTTCGATCGATCCTCCGTTTCCTGATGGAATCTTTGGGGATGAACGCTTGATAAAGGGCGCTTATGTCAACGGTGGTATCATGCCCCTAGTGGGAGGTGAGCTGGCCAAAGCATCCTTTGCCCACGGTTTTGAAACATATGGAGTCAGTATTTTAAAGCGCTACTATGACATGGTCGCAACAACCGAAGAGACGTATCTCTGGTATTTTCCTGATGGAACTCCGTCCAGCGTAGAAACGAGTACAAGCCCTGAAGCCACTCCAATAGATGGATGGGGTGCGAGTGCAATGCTCTTTGCTTTCCTGGAGGGCTTGGCTGGAGTGGAAGATAAACTGAAACTGTTTCGAAAGTCCCGGATTTCTCCCCGCTGGCTGGCTGCTAGAGTCAATGAGGCCGAAGTTCAGATCAGCTACGAGAATTCAAATTCTGCTATCGGGTATTCCTTCAAATACAAAGACGGTCAGATCTTTCTTGAAGTCCATTCACAGCAGTCGGATATACTCTTCCATGTTTTGCTCCCAGAGAACTCATCAGCCAAATCTGTCTCAGTGAGTGGCAAAGACATTGAGTTTGCAAACCTGCAGATAGAACAGAGCAGCTATGTGGATTTCGAAGTAAAGATTTCTAAAGAAACTAAAATAAAAATAGATATTTTGGACAAATGCCGATAGAGAATGAACAAAAAGTGTATGAGGCTCTGGAGAGACTCAATATCTCCTATGTCCGGCACGAACACCCGCCTGTTTTTACTGTAGAAGAGGCTGAACAGTACTGGGAAGACATCACTGGTGCCCATTGTAAAAATATCTTTCTACGCAACAAAAAGGGCAACCGCCACTACCTGGTTATTCTGGAGCACTCAAAGAAAGCAGATCTCAAGGTAATGGAAAATCAACTGGGGGAATCGAGGCTGAGCTTTGCCTCACCTGAAAGGCTCATGCGCTACCTTGGATTGGAAGCTGGTGCTGTATCTCCTTTCGGGTTGATCAATGACAGCAATAAAGAGGTTCGGATTGTGATTGATCTGGATTTAAGAGAAGAGGGGCGCGTTAATTTTCACCCTAACGTGAACACTGTGACCGTGGGAATTGAATTTAAGGACTTTGAAAAGTTTCTTTCATGGTGTAAGAATAGTGTCCGTTACCTTAAATTCTAAGAGCTAAATCTTTTTCTCCAAAATCCTGATGCGCCAGATCCATATAATAAGGATGAGCACAGCCGATATCATTCTTAGTGCGGAGGAAGTCGTAAAAAAATTGAACATGCCGTGAAGGAAAGCTGCGAGTAAAATACCCGTTAGAGAAGCCTTAAAAATAGATTTTTTTCTAATTCTAGCGGTACCGATGGTGTACCCCCAGATTGAAGCGAAAATAGTGTGTGTTAAAGGTGAAGCGAAGGCGCGGCCAAACAGCTCAAAACCTTCTAAATATGCCAGATAGCCGAGATTCTCATAGCTTGCAAAGCCAAGCGCGACAACGGAAGCATAGATAATTCCATCTATTTTTTCATCAAATTCCCTAAATTTTAGTATGACAAATATAAAGGGAAGAAATTTAAAAATTTCTTCCACCAAACCAGTAACAACAAGGCTATAGCCAAGAAATTGGATCCTGTTACTAAACATTAGAGCACTGGGATCATCAGTGAGTCCTATCAAAGGAAGGATCACGTGGAATTTTAGACAGATGACACCTGTTATAAACCCCAGAATATAAGTCAGCCCTAAATTACGAACCGGTTCCGGTTGAAAGCGGTCTTTGTAGTAAAAATAACAGAGCCAGAAAATCGCGGGAGCAATAATTCCTGATAGGATGATCCAGAATGTCATGAGTTTCTTTGAGCAAATTTTACCATATCAGTAGAGTATCTGTGAAATGATGTTCATCGCAATAATGAATACCTGATTTGATATATATAGTATTGGTTCAAGTCTTTTGTCATTCCCGCGAAACATGTGCCCGCGCAGGCGGGGTAGCGGGAATCCAGAAATGGAAAAAAGGGGATGAAAAAAGGGGACGGTCCTATTTTTTTTAAATTTGGAAAATTCTATTCTCTTCCATGATACTTAAAAAAATAGGACCGTCCCCTTTTTTCCCTTAGCCGCAGCCCTTATTTTTCCTTGACAAGATATAAACGGGAATCTAACCTTTAATTGACTTTAAGATAGTGACGGTTATCGGAGATGAGAAAATTCAGAACAGGAATTGATAATTACGGTCTGCATCCTCTTGGGCTTTCCCTTTTGGAAATACTTCAGTGGGCAAGAGATAATGGAGCCGAAGGCGTTCATTTTTCAGGGTTAAGCCCTGAGGAGAGCAAAAATATCGACACCGCTTATTTAAAAGACCTTGCACAGTATGCAGCATCCAACACTCTTTATCTGGAGTGGGGTGGGGGACAGCATATTCCATTTGATACGGAGACCTGGGAAAGGAAGGATACTTCCGTTATAAACCTTAAAGCTGCCGAAGAAGCTGTAGTATTGGGCACTCGCGTTGTGAGGTCCTGTTCCGGAGGCCTGATGCGCTGGATGCCCGAGAGCCCGATGACGGAGACACTGCTGCAGGAAACAGCAAAGAATATTCGGTCCCAGCGCCAGATGCTCAAAGACCACAATGTCATCCTAGCGTTGGAGACTCATTTTGAGTTTACGACCTGGGAACTTCTCAGGCTTTTCGAGATGTGTGATGCAGAGCCCGGTGATTTTCTAGGTGTTTGTCTGGATACGATGAATCTTTTGACTATGCTTGAGGACCCTGTCCTGGCTGCAGAAAGGATTTTGCCCTGGGTTGTCTGTACTCATATCAAGGATGGAGCGATTATTATCGATTCAAAGGGACTGGTGACCTTTCCAACAGAAATTGGCAAAGGTGTTGTCAACCTACGGGAAATAGCCAAGCGATTAGCTTCACTGGAGCAGGAAATTCATCTTTCGGTTGAAGGCCATGGTGGGAGTTTTTCTCTTCCCATTTTTGACTCTCTCTTTTTGTCAAAATTTCCTGACTTAACCCTTCATGAATTTGTGAGCCTCATCCAGATGGCCCGAAATGGAGAAAAGGCCCTCAGGGACGGTAAAATAGCCATTGTCGAAAGGGAAAAATGGCTAGAAATTTGTGAGTATCGATTAAGAAAGGATATAAAATCTTTGAGAAAACTGCTGGAAATCTGATCCCTATTTCATGAACCTTCTCAGGAGCTTCATTTTCCTTTTGTAAGGGGGATACCTCAACTTTACATCCAGTACGTTCGACTTCTTTAAGATGGACTTTTTGTGTGAAAATATATCAAATGTTGCCTTTCCATGGTATGCTCCCATGCCGCTGTTTTCGATACCACCAAAAGGCAGATAAGAACCTGCCATATGCATAATGGTATCATTGATACAGCCTCCCCCGAAAGAAGTCTGATTGAGGACCATTTTCTGCTTTTTCCTGCTCTGGGAGAAAAAGTAAAGAGCAAGAGGTTTTGGCCTGGAGTTGATGAAGGAGATGGCTTCATCCAGAGTGTTATACTCAAGAACAGGTAACAAAGGGCCGAAAATCTCTTCCTGCATGATTGGGTCTTCTGGGTTAATATCATCAATTATTGTCGGCGAAATATAACGTGTTTCTTTTTTTGTTTCCCCTCCGGTTATAATTGTTCCCTTTTGCATTAAACCACAAAGACGCTTAAAGTGTTTATCGTTGATAATCCTGGAGAAGTCGGGATTTTCTTCAGGGTTTTCCCCATAAAAAAGTTTTATGTATTTTTGTAAAGTTCCGACAAGTTTATTCTTAATTTCTTTGTCCACGAATACATAGTCTGGAGCAACGCAGCTCTGGCCGGCATTTAAGAATTTTCCCCACGCGATGCGTCGTGCAGAATAGTCTATATTTGCTTCTCTATCGACAATACAAGGGCTTTTTCCGCCGAGTTCAAGGGCTACAGGCGTAAGATGTTTGGAAGCTGCTTCCATAATTATTTTCCCAAAAGTGGAATTTCCTGAATAGAAGATATAGTCGAATTTATCCTTCTTAAGAGTCTGATTCAATCTCTCTTCGTCCATAAAAATGGAGATATACTCTTCCCTAAAGGTATTTGTAATAAGTTCCTCAATTAGAGTTGAGGTATGTGGCGAGTGAATTGAAGGTTTCAGGACAACACAGTTTCCCGCTGAGATTGCTCCGATTAAAGGAGTAAACAGAAGATTGAACGGATAATTCCAGGGGGCGATTATCAAAACCACACCATAGGCTTCAGGGTAGATGAAACTTGAGGAAATAAAATGCAGGATCGGAGTTTTCACTCTTTTGGGTTTTGCCCAGGATTTTAAGTGTTTCAGATGAAAGTTTAGCTCTTCTTTGACCATCCCGATCTCGGTCATGTAGGCCTCGTAAGGAGACTTTTTTAGATCATCATGGAGGGCCTGGATTATTTTGTCTTCATATTCGTTGATGGAATGTTCCAGTTTTTTCAGCATCTCAAGTCGGAATGCGATGCCTTTCGTTTTATGGGTGAAGAAAAAATCTCTCTGTTTTTGGATTGTTTCGGACAAGTTTTTAATGGTCATTTCAGGCCTTCTTTTTTGTGTTTTGTTTCTTTTTTATAAGGATATAGAGTTTTTATACATATTGATAGTGTTCTAAAAGCTTCTTTTTTTGAAAGAATTTGAGTAGTATATAGAGAAATGTCCCGACACGAGCCGTTTGTTTTCTCATCGAAGACGGAGATTCTAAAAAAGGCTGAAGATTTAGGTATTGAACTTCCTTTGCAGGATTCAATAGAGTCACTTTTTGAAAATACCGAGGTTGGCTCGAAAGAAATTCCCAACCGTATGGCTGTACAGCCTATGGAAGGTTTTGACGCGGAGCTGGATGGTTCCCCGGGTGAGCTGACTTTTCGCCGCTATAA
>JAGLWV010000227.1 GCA_023133225.1 Candidatus Aminicenantota bacterium
CTGTGTGCTTCAGTTGACCCATTCCGGACGGTACAGCAAGCCAGAAGGAAAAGCGAGCCCGCAGGTTGTCTGCTTTAATCCTTATCTGGACAAGCAGCCCGAGGCTGTGCAGATTTTGAGCGACAGCGAACTTGACCATTTACAGGATAAATACGTGGAAGCTGCCGGAATGGCACATGAAGCTGGCTTCGATGCAGTCGACATAAAGTCCTGTCATGGCTATCTCATCAATGAGCTATTAGCAGCCTATACACGAAAAAACAGCTCGTACGGAGAGAGTTTTGAGAACAGGATCCGTTTTCTTACAGAAGTGATCCAAAAAATTAGTGATGTGGTTCCTGGAATCTTGATAGCGGTCCGATTGAATGCCTACGATGGAATACCCTATCCCTATGGCTTTGGTGTTTCGCAGGATGGCTCCCTCACTCTCGAGCTTTTTGAGCCGATGGAATTGATTTTCAGGTTGGTGCAACTCGGCTGCTCCCTTTTCAATATAACAGCAGGCAATCCGTACAATAAGCCTCATTTCGGACGTCCCTTTGACCGCCCTCTCCTGAGTGCTTCAGTGCCTGACGAACATCCACTGGACGGCATTTCACGCCTTCTAAAGATTACAGCAGAATTACAGAAAAAATTTCCTGAGGTTCCCTTTGTAGGCACCGGCTATTCATGGTTGCGACAATTTTTTCCTTTTGTCGGGGCTGCTGTCATCGAAAGGGGAGAGGCATCCCTCATCGGGCTTGGAAGAAGCTCTTTTGCCTACCCGGAAGCTCCCAAAGAACTGATGGATTCGGGCACCATGAACCCAAAAAAAGTCTGCATTACATGTTCCCGCTGCAGTGAGTTGATGCGGCATGGACATATCAGCGGGTGCGCGGTTCATGATAGAGAGATTTACGGTAAAGAATACAAGGAAATTTCTTCAGAGAAAGAGAGCGCTGAATAATGAATGGAATAATATGGGCCTTATATTTATTTTTGTTGTAGAATTTAGATACCATATGAATGATGCTAATATTCAATAATGTAATGATGCGTGTTCTCATTAATAGGAAAAGGAAATGAGAAGAAGTGAGATAGAATGCGGAGGAACTCGTCTGCCTCTCTACTCGCTGAACACATTAATCATAGGAAGTGGTGCCGCAGCTTTGAATGCTTCTGTTAATGTGTTAGAAAAAGGGCAGAAAGATATTGCCATCGCAACAGATAGTTGGGGTGGAGGAACCTCCAATAATGCCGGGTCTGATAAGCAGACCTACTATAAACTCTCCCTTTCTGGCGATTCACTTGACTCGCCTCTTGAAATGGCCAGAGACCTGTTTCAACAAGGAGGGTGCATGCACGGCGATATTGCGCTCTGTGAGGCACAAAACTCCCTTGAGGCCTTTTTCCACCTTGTCAAACTGGGTGTTCCCTTTCCTCATGACCGGTTAGGTGCCTATGTGGGGTATAAAACCGACCATGATCCCCGGGGAAGAGCAACTTCCGCTGGGCCACTCACCTCGCATCTTATGTTTGAAGGTCTTGCAGAGGATTTAAAGGAGAAAGGCATAAAGATTTTTGACAGGCATGAAATCATTGCATTGCTGACAGAGGAAAAAGGCGGTGAAAAGCATATAATCGGTGCCATTGCTATTGATAAGAACAACCTTGATTCAAAAAACTACGGCTTTGTTGTTTTTAATTCAGTGAATGTGGTCCTGGGTACAGGAGGACCGGCTGGAATGTATAAGGCATCGGTCTATCCGGAGAGCCAGCTCGGCTCCCATGGGCTTGCTTTTGAGATCGGTGCCATCGGCAATAATCTCACCGAATCACAGTACGGCCTGGCTTCCATTAAATTCAGATGGAATCTTTCGGGGACATATCAGCAGGTTATCCCAAGATATGTTTCCACCGATAAAGGCGGGCATGATGAACAGGAGTTTCTGAATGATGTCTTCCCCGACATGGGTAAGCTGGCCACAGCGATTTTTCTCAAAGGGTACCAGTGGCCCTTTGATCCAAGAAAAGTTCGGAATTACAGTTCATCTTTGATAGACATCCTCGTTTATCAGGAGACTGTTTTGAAAGGGAGAAGAGTGTTTCTTGACTTCACAAAAAATCCAAGCGGCAGTGGTATCCTTGATGATTTTTCTTTTGACCTGCTGGATAAAGAAGCATATGAATATCTTGAGAAGTCAGAGGCATTACTCGATACCCCCATCGAGAGGCTGAAAAAAATGAATCAGCCTGCTGTAGACCTTTACAAAAGTCATGATATCGACATCACCAGAGAATTCCTGGAGATAGCCGTTTGTGCCCAGCATAACAACGGGGGGTTTAGAGGGAATATCTGGTGGGAATCCAATATCAAGCATCTTTTCCCGGTGGGAGAGGCCAGCGGCACGCATGGAATCTGCAGGCCTGGGGGATCAGCTCTGAATTCGGGACAGGTCGGAAGCATGCGGGCAGCTTTGTATATATCTAAAAGATATGCTGAAGATCCGCCGGAAAAAAAAGAGTTCATGGATTCTGCAGAGGGGCAAATAAGGAGAAAACTTGAATTTGCCCATAAAATAAGTGGCCACAAAGCAAATAATAATACATTCATCTCCGAGACCAGGAAAGAAATTCAAGAGAGGATGTCTGCCTGTGGAGCCCATATCCGGGACCCTAAAAGAATTCAAAAAACAGTGGATGAAGCCTGGGATCTCTATTCCAGACTAAAAAATGACATGAAAATTCCGTCAGTCAAAGATCTTCCGGATGCATTTAAAAATCTTGACCTTTGTTTGACCCACGCCCTTTATCTTGAAGCGATCAAAGAATACATGGAGAAAGGAGGGCAGAGCAGGGGTTCTTATCTTATAATGAATCCTGAAGGAGAGAAACCCTGTAAAGAAATAGGCGACGAGTGGAAATTCCTTTTGAATGAAGAAGACTCTTTTGTCAATAATAAAATATTGGAGATCTATCTGGATGAAAATACAAACGTTAAAAAACAATGGATTGACATCAGGCCCATTCCTTTGCAAGACGCCTGGTTTGAGAATGTCTGGAATGAATATAGGAAAGATAATATTATAAAATAGGAGATAAAATGGCAGGGAAAAAACCGGTTGCTCTTGTTACTGGGGCAGGAAGAGGGATTGGCCGCGGTATTGCCATCGAACTGGCGAAAAATGGATTTGATATCGTGGGGAACGACATCATTTTCGAGCCCGGAAATAAAGAGAAAGGGCTTTTTGAAGTCAAAGAACGTGTCGAAGAGTCCAAGGCTGTTTTCCTGCCTGTCCGGGGTGACATTTCCAGCTTGGATGAACATGAAGTTATCATTAA
The DNA here is from genome assembly GCA_023133225.1 of Candidatus Aminicenantota bacterium. Classification (GTDB taxonomy): domain Bacteria; phylum Acidobacteriota; class Aminicenantia; order Aminicenantales; family Aminicenantaceae; genus JAGLWV01. The sequence goes on from JAGLWV010000227.1 coordinate 3,322, forward strand.
ACAAGCTCTCGATACATTTGGAAAGATAGATGTGCTGGTGAATAATGCCGGAGTCGCACCTGAGAGAAGACTCGATATTCTGGAAACGACTCCGGAAAGCTTTGATAGACTCTTTTCTATCAACACCAGAGGAACATTTTTTCTAACCCAAAAAGTTGCCAATCAGATGATCAAGCAGGGTAAGGAAAAATCTGCTCTAAAACCTTGTATCATTTTTATTTCCTCGATATCAGCAGAGGTTTCTTCCCCTTCAAGGACCGAATATTGTATTTCAAAAGCAGCGATAAGCCAGGCAGCGAGAATTTTCGCAGACCGGTTAACGGAATACGAAATAAATGTGTATGAAATCCGTCCCGGGATAATCAAAACAGATATGACCGCTCCGGTCCAGAGGAAGTATGATAAGCTTATTGCCGGGGGGCTTATCCCGCAAAAGAGGTGGGGATTTCCAGAGGATGTGGGCAAGGCCGTCGTTGTTCTAGCAAAAGGATATTTTGATTACTCGACCGGCCTGGTTTTGGAAGTCAGCGGCGGGATGAATATACGCCGA
>JAGLWV010000228.1 GCA_023133225.1 Candidatus Aminicenantota bacterium
GGAATAGGCGAGGATGAGGAAGGTGTACGATGAAAAAATCGGAAGACGTTTTCCAAAAATTAAAAAAGAGCCAGCTGGTTGCCCTTCTAACGCCTAAAAGCAAAGGGGAATGTGTAGCTGCCTATGAGCTTTTCCAGCCTCATGAGATCATTCTCGAAATCGCCTTGCGCTCGGAATATGCCATTGAAGGCATCAAGGCCATCCTTGATACCTACCCCGATGCTCTCGTATGTGCGGGGACAGTGATGACCTGTCAGCAAGCTGAGGAGGCAATGAAAGCAGGTGCTGCGGCCATTGTATCGGCTGATTATATTCCAGAAGTTGTGGATATGTGTGTAAAAAATGATGTGATGTGTGTACCGGGCGGTCTGTCGGATGTAGGTAAACAACTGGTTCGGAAAGCAGATGGTTATGGCTGTACTTTGGAGGAGCTAAAGCAGAAGTATCCCTTTCAATGGGTTTATAAGCTGTTTCCTGCCTTTTCGGGAGAACTATCCCATATGGACCTGCCGGGCTCCTGGCAGGGCCCTTTCAAAGATGTGACGGTCATCTACACAGGAGGGATTACGCTTTCTACGCTCAAAGAAGCTGTCCGGAAAGATCCCAAAGGGATTTTTTGTGCCTCTGCTTTAACGAAATATATCAATGATCGGGAAAGAATGAAATCAGATATCGAACGTTGGAAAGCCGTTTTAAAACCACAACCATCACAGCCGGTAACACCTCATTCCGTGAAATCTGTCGATAAAGCCCCTGCGCCTGAAGTGGTCACTTTTGGAGAGATGTTAATGCGTTTTTCCCCGCCTCCCGGGGTTCGCCTGGAGAATGCGCAAGATTTTGATCTGAACTTTGGAGGTGCTGAAGCCAATGTTGCGGTTGCATTAGCCCGCTTTGGATGTACTGCGGCCTATGTCACCGCACTCGCTGATAGTGATCTGGGGGATAATGCTATCAACACATTAAAAAAACATGGAGTGGATACACGATTTATCATCCGCAAGGGAAAACGAATGGGAATCTATTATCTGGAGCATGGCTCTGGTCCAAGGCCATCGAAGGTGGTTTATGACCGCGCTCATTCAGCGTTTTCTGAAATAACAACTGGCGATTTCAACTGGGAGCAGGTACTGGCGAATGCGCAGTGGTTCCACTGGACCGGGATTACCCCGGCTCTGAGTGATTCTATGGCGGATAGCTTACAAAAAGTTTTGGAAATAGCCAGAAGCAAGGGGATCACCGTCAGTGTAGATTTGAATTTCCGGAAAAAACTCTGGAGTGAAGAAAAAGCAGGAGAAGTGATGGCGGAATTGATGCCTTTTGTGGACTTTTGTTTCTGCAATGAAGAAGATCCAATCAGTGTGTTCGGAATAAATCCAAAAGGAACAGATGTGACTTCCGGAAAGTTGAATATGAAAGGCTACCAGGAATTGGCCGAAGAAATGGTCAGACGTTTTGGCTTTAAAAAGGTCGCCATAACCCTGCGTGAGAGCATTTCTGCCTCTGAAAATGTCTGGTCAGCCTGTTTGTTTGACGGGAAAAACTTTTACCGCAGCCCCAAGTATCATGTCTGGATCATCGACCGTGTTGGGACCGGTGATGCCTTTGCTGCCGGACTCATATACAGTATTCTAAAGGGGAAAAAAGATGCTGAAGCGCTAAATTTCGCGGTTGCGGCTGCCTGTCTCAAGCATTCGATAAGTGGCGATTTTAGCCTGATAAGCATCGAGGAAGTCGAACGACTAGCCGCTGGAGAAACAAGCGGGCGAGTACAACGATGAGGGGAAAATGAACATAAACCTGATGAGGTTCATCGACCGAAGACTCGGAGTCCCCATCTGTTTTCTGCTATCCTGTGTTCACAGCATAGGTCGAGTTTTCAGGAGACCGAAATTCTTAAAAAATCCTGAGAGGATCCTGTTTATTGAGATGTCCGAAATGGGGAGCATTGTATTGGCTTTTTCTCTTTTTAAAAAGACAAAAGAATTGTATCCGGAGGCAGAGCTTTATTTTCTGACCTTTAAAGAGAACCGATATGCAGTGGATGTCTTAGATGTCATTCCAAAAGAAAATGTGGTTACTATAACGACCAGCAGTATATTCCATTTTTTGCTCTCCACGATCCGTGCCCTGTGGAAGTTAAGATTGAAAAAAATAAGTTTAACCGTAGATATGGAACTCTTTGCCAGATTCACTACGATTCTAAGCTACTTGAGCCGGGCGAAAAACAGAGTGGGGTACTTCAGGTATTATAATGAAGGGGCATACAGAGGAAATTTTCAGACACACAAAGTAGCATATAATCCTCATATCCATATTGTTCATAACCTGCTGAACCTGATCTATGCGGCTTTTTCTCCCCAGAGAGATGTGCCATTGATAAAGAAAAAGATTGAAGGGAAAGACATTGTCATGCCGAAATTAGGGATATCAGAAAAAGATAAGACAGAAATCCTGAAAAGATTGGAGGACCAGAACGGGGATATCATTCATGCAAAAAAAATTATTCTTTTTAATCCGAATGCCAGTGACAGAATTCCACTCAGACGATGGCCTTTAGAACATTATATTGAGCTTGCCAAGCTTATTCTTGAACAGGAAGGAGTTTTTATTGTCATAACCGGTGTAAAATCAGAGAAAAAATATGCCGATATTATAAGTGATGCTGTGTCTTCTGAGAGATGTTTAAATTTTGCAGGGAAAACAACTTTTTCTGAGTTGATAAAGCTCTATCATGTATCCAATGCTCTGATAACCAATGATAGTGGGCCTGTGCATTTTTCTTCGCTAACGAATATAAAGACATTTGCCTTTTATGGTCCTGAAACTCCTCGCTTATACGGCCCTCTGGGGGAGAATTGTTTTGTGTTTTACTCGGATTATGCCTGTAGTCCCTGCATCTCTGCTTTCAATAGCCGGAGATCTGCATGCAGCAACAATGAGTGTTTAAAATCGATCTCTCCTGCAGAAGTTTATGAGGAAGTGAGAAAACACATATTACAGTAACTCTATAGCATTGTAGTCTTAGGGATAGCATAAAATATAGCGAGAAAATCGGAAAGCATATCGTATGGAAAACAAACCGAATTATCCAAATAGACCAATGAGGACGTTTCTCTTATTTTTGCTCCTTTTTGTTATTTTCCTCTCTCTTTTTATTTACAAAGTTAAAGGGGATATGATCGATTTTGAAGTGAATTACAAAGCGGGAACAAGGCTGAGAGTGGGGGAGAGCCTTTACCAGGTGAAAGATGGACACTTCATGTTCAAATATCTTCCTTCCTCTGCCCTCCTGTATCTTCCTTTATCGTTTTTTCCACTGGATGTGGCCAAAGCTTTCTGGTATTTTGCCGTTATTTTTTGTCTCGTTTCCATCGTTTATGTCTCAAAGAAGATGATTACGCAAAAGATGGAAAAAGCTGCATATCTTTTTGTGCTTCCTCCTATTATATTAGCAAAATTTTTCCTTCGAGAGCTTCAGCTAGGCCAGATAAACGCTGTGATCACAATGGTCCTGCTTCTTATGATCTGGTTTATGGCTTACGGAAAGACAGAAAAAACATCAAAAAATGAGATCTTGATGGGACTTCTCTGGGGATTGGCGGTAGCCTTAAAGCCATATGCCCTGATATTTTTCCCGTATTTCTTGTTGAAGAAAAAAGGGAAGGCTCTTTCAAGCGCATTGGGGCTATGGTTCCTTTCTTTTCTAGCGACTTCTCTTTTTTATGGTTTTAGAGGAAATATAATTGTATTTAAGGACTGGATATCGACTCTTTCTCAATCTACCCCTAGTCTTCTCACTTCGCAGGATAACATATCTATCATAGCTCTAGCCATGAAATGGACGGGTAATCAAACCCTCTCTGTATTTATCTCAGGGCTTGTTATAGCCCTTCTTGCCTTTCTGGTTTTCATTGTGATTCTAAAAGGAAAAAAGATAGCTCAAGCACCGGTGCTGGAGTGCTCTATTCTTCTCCTTCTTATTCCATTGATTTCTCCAATGGGATGGGATTACACACTTCTTATCTCGGTTTTGGGAGTAATGATCATTATAAGGAATTTCTTTCAATTTTCTAAATTTTGGAGAATTATCCTTGTTGCTAATTTTTTTATAATCACCTTTTCCCTGTATGACCTCATGGGAAGAGAATACTATGCGATGTTTATGTCCTGGTCAGTTATCAC
>JAGLWV010000229.1 GCA_023133225.1 Candidatus Aminicenantota bacterium
TAAGGCTATCGGTTTTGTTTCTGTCAATTATTTGTTGCATTTGTACATATTAGAGGACAAAAAAAATGGGAAAAACTGTTGCCCTTATCTTAAAAATATTTGGCATGAAAATTGCTTATGTCTTTATGAGAGAGTGATTTTATGTTATACTAATATATAATTCCAATAGGAATAGTAAAGATAAATGGATTTAAATAAAATACATAAGGAGGAGCTGTCATGTCTTTTCCTCATCGTATAAAAACTTCTGTTATTCTTTTTCTCTTTGTAACAGTCATTGCGGCTTCACCATTAAATGCCCAGTATTTTGGACGGAATAAAGTTCAGTATGAGTCGTTTGATTTCAAGGTCATGAAGACAGAGCACTTTGATATATATTTTTACCCGGAAAAGCAGAAGGCTGCTGAGCAGGCCGCCCGGTTGGCAGAGCGGTGGCATGCCCGACTGTCACGAATGTTTGAACATAAACTGAAGGGCCGCCAGCCACTGATACTTTATGCCAGCTCTACTGACTTTCAACAAACAACAGTTATCCCTGGTATTTTAGGCGAAGGGACGGGCGGTGTGACCGAGTTTTTGAAGCGGCGGATCGTTCTCCCTCTCGGAGCCTCACTCGCTGAAACCGATCATGTTATTGGGCACGAGCTAGTCCATGCTTTCCAGTTTGATATCTCTTCATCCGGAAATCCACGGTATGCTTCTGCTGGTCCCACAGTAATGCGACTTCCTCTGTGGCTGATAGAAGGGCTTGCAGAGTACCTCTCCATTGGGCCGGTTGACGCTCATACTGCCATGTGGATGCGTGATGCGACGCACAGAGACAAGCTGCCTACAGTCAAGAAGCTCGCAAATCCCCGTTATTTTCCATATCGTTACGGGCAATCCCTATGGGCTTATATCACAGGAAAGTGGGGAGATGGGACGGTGGCAAAGATTATGAAAACAGTCAGCAGAACAGGGGATTATAAAACGGGTATTAATAGAGTCCTGGGTGTTTCAGTGGAGAAGTTGTCTGAAGAATGGCATGAGTCCATGAAAAAAGCATACTCTCCCATCGCTCAGATGACTCAGATGTCTGACAAATCAAGCCGTATGCTGTTTGAGGGGAGTGAAAAGAATCCGTTGAATATATCACCCTCCCTTAGCCCAGACGGAAAACAGGCCGTTTTCCTTTCAACACGGGATCTGTTTTCAATCGACATGTATCTGGCTGACGCGGAAACAGGTCAAATCCAGCGGAGACTTATCAGGACAGCCGTTGATCCGCATTTTGAAAGCCTGCAGTTTATAAAGTCCTCAGGATGCTGGGATGTAGAAGGGAAGCGTTTTGTTTTCGCGGCTATAACGAAAGGCCGGCCAGTTCTTACTCTGGTCAATGTAAAAAAGGGCAATACGGAAAAAGAGATTCCCTTCCCTCAGCTTGGAGAGATTTTAAATCCCACCTGGTCGCCAGATGGTCGTTTCATTGCCTTTTCTGCTTTAGAAGGAGGTTTCACAGATATCTTTATTTATGACCTTGAGACAGACACAATCAGAAAAATGACAGATGATCCGTATGCCGACCTTTCTCCGGTCTGGGCGCCTGATGGGCATTCCATAGCCTTCGCCACCGATCGATTTTCAACAGACCTTTCCATACTAAGTGTAGGAGACTATGAGCTTGCTCTGATGGACCCTGTAACCGGTGAAATTGAAAAAGTTTCTGGCTTCATGGGTGCTAAAAATATCAATCCCCAGTGGTCTGCCGATTCAAAGAGTTTATATTTCCTTTCAGATCAAAACGGCATTTCCAATATATACAGAATAGACCTCGAAACTCAGAATATATTTCAGGTGACGAATCTTTATACGGGCGTTACCGGTATCACAGCTTTAAGCCCCGCTCTTTCTGTTGCCCAAGACACTGGACATCTTGCCTACTGTCTCTACGAGGAAAATAAATTCAACATCTATTTTATGGATTCCCCTGAGGCTCTTGCAGGCCAGGATCAGATGACTCAATTTGGGGAGTTGAGGCCTGCACTCCTTCCTCCCCGGGAAGAACCTGAGGGAGAGGTCCTCGGGCTGCTGCGGAATCCTCTATATGGTCTTCCCAGAGAGATGGAGTATGAAATAAACGATTATGATCCAAAGCTAAAGTTGGATTATGTCAGTCAACCTCAAGTGGCCATCGGAGTCGATAGATTCGGTACCTATGCAGGAGGCGGTATTTCGTTCTTTTTCAGCGATATGATAGGTTACCACAATCTTGCTACGATGGTGCAGGTAAACGGCCGCTTCATTGATTCGGCGGCATTGGTTGGTTATCAAAACAGCAAACATCGACTGAACTGGGGAGGTGTAGCCCAGCGTATTCCTTACGTGTATGGAAGCTATAGAGCTTTTTATGATGAGGATAGTAATTTCGTTCAACAGGAACTGATTTTTCGTCAGATCAATTATCAACTGGCGGGCTTTGCTGCCTATCCTTTTAATCAGGTCATGCGTTTTGAACTCTCTGGAGGCTATCAGGCGATAGATTTTGATATGGAGTCGATTACACGCGCTTTCTCTCAATTCGACATGTATGAAATGTATAGAAGGAGAGAAAAGCTGGATGCCCCTCCAAGCCTTTATTTCGGTTTTACCAGTGCTGCTTTTGTCTATGACAGCTCATTTTTTGGCGCTACAAGTCCCATCCTCGGTCAGAGATACCGATTTGAGGTATCCCCGTTTATGGGAACTCTTAATTATTATAATGTACTCACTGATTATCGCCGTTACTTCATGCCTTTAAGGCCTTTTACGATTGCCTTTCGTTTCCTCCACTACGGTCGCTACGGGAGAGATGGGGAAAGTGATCGTCTTTATCCTCTTTTTCTTGGCTATGAGTCTCTTGTGCGCGGATACAACATGAGATCTTATGATATAGGTGAAGTTGAGGAAGGTCAGAATCCTTTTAATTTTGACCAGCTCGTCGGGAGTAAAATGATAGTGGCCAATGCTGAGCTTCGCTTCCCTCTGTTCAATGTTCTTGGACTCGGAAGAGGATATTATGGAATCTATCCCCTTGAATTTCTGGCTTTTTTCGATGCCGGGGTAGCCTGGACGAATGAAGACAAGGCCTGGTTTTTGGGTGGTGGCCGCAAACTGGTTAGAAGTGCAGGTATCGGTCTTCGTGCGAATCTTATGGGATTTTTCATCCTTGGAGTCAATTACGTCAAGCCGTTCGACAGGCTTAAAAAGGGATGGTACTTTCAGTTGACATTGACGCCAGGGTTCTAATTGCTTTTTATATAGGCGAATCTTTCGTCTAATTTTTTCCTTAAGAAATGACATCCTCTTTCTTTGGGGGCTTTTCTCTCACAACAAAGCCGGATGTGCTCACATAAATCAAAAAATGTTTATCCTTTCCAGAAACCTGATAAGATGCATTGCCATAAACAGTACTGACAAAAGGTAAACGGTAACTCTTTTTATAGAGATATCGCCACAATGGATGGTTTTCATCCTTGACAAGGGAAAATAAGGTTGTTTCTTTTTTCTTTTCATCCTCGGCCTGGATATATCGGCCTCTCAAACGTGTTAATCGATAACGGGTATGAAGCCCCAAAAAGTTAAGCCAGTTGTCCCATTTTAAAATATCGCCCTCCAGCATCCACTGGTCACCTTTGATTAGAAATTCATCTGAACTTGGGGGAACATCTGACGAATATTGGAGCAGAGTTACCAAGCTGGTGTTGGGTTCCTTAGATTCCTGAGTGATGACTTCGGCAACAAGCTGTTCATAGGTAAAAGCTTGATATGCCCGGAAAAAGAATCCCATAAATAATACCATTCCTGAAACGGATGTCATCATCAAAATTAAGAGTAAATTGCGCAGGCTAGCCACGAGTTTTGGAGAAGATGCAGCCTTTTTCTTAATCTTGTGGATTAGCCAGCGAATGCGTCTGTAGATGAAAAATAAAAAAAAGAAGAGACTTATCAATAGGCCGGCAACACCCACGTACATGAAAAAGTCGGGCTTAACCTGTAACATGATGCTCTCCTCCTTTGCTGCTGTTTTTATGATTCTCGTTACAATGGATACGTAGCTAAACTTTCAGCTTTTCACTTAGTATGATGTTTCATACTATATCATTTTTAAAATTAAACAACTAGCCTGAATTATTCATAAAAACTGCCGGACTATTAATAGATATCTACGCTATAAGCATATGAGTATGTTTTTTCAATCGATCAAGGAGATCAAATCTATTGCACATCTCGGATTGTGTGTATATTATCGGTATAATTGAAATATGAGCCGATTTTCTGAATGGAGAGAAAGATGTCAGACAAGACACTTTATCTAGTATGTAATGCCCACATTGATCCTGTCTGGTTGTGGGAATGGGAAGAAGGTGCGGCTGCAGCACTTTCTACCTTTCGAACGGCAGCTCGATTTTGTGAAGAATTTGATGACTTTGTATTCAACCATAATGAAGCCGTGTTATACAAGTGGGTCGAAAGTTATGAGCCCGAGCTTTTTGATAAGATCCAACAACTTGTTGAACAAAAGAAATGGCATATTATGGGAGGATGGTATATACAACCCGATTGTAATCTACCCAGCGGCGAGTCTTTTGTCCGGCAGATTTTGGTCGGGAGGAAGTATTTCAAAAAGAAGTTCGGAGTGGAACCTGATACCGCCATAAACTTCGATCCCTTCGGTCATACAAGAGGGCTTGTTCAGATCCTGAAAAAATCTGGATACACCTCGTACCTTTTTTGCCGGCCGGACTCTAAGGAACTTGTGCTTCCGGCGGATGATTTTCTCTGGGTCGGATATGATGGCTCCGAGATTTTAGCGCATCGTGCTCGTTACCATTATAATTCGGAACGGGGCAAGGCAAGGAAGCTTGTAGAGAAATTTATGTCGGAAAACTCCCGCCAAAAAACGGGCCTTCTTCTCTGGGGCATTGGGAATCACGGCGGAGGACCTTCTCAAGAAGACCTTGAACAACTCCACAAACTCATGAAAAAAGAATCCGGCTGGCGTATTCGCCATGGAATCCCGGAGGATTATTTTGAGGTATTAAGCGGAACGACTGGCGAGCTTCCCCGTTACGCCCGGGATCTCAATCCCTGGGCCGTGGGTTGCTATACAACAATGTCTCTTGTTAAGCAAAAACACCGTCGGCTTGAAAATGCCTATTTTTTAACAGAAAAGATGGCAGTCCATGCGGCTTTACAGGGATTAATGGAATATCCCCGGGAGGAGCTTCATGAAGCACTAGAGGATCTTCTGTTTTGTGCATTCCACGATATCCTGCCCGGTTCGTCCATCCCACAGGTTGAGGCTTATGCTCTGCAGAGGATGGACCACGGTCTGGAAATTCTCTCCCGTCTTAAAGCGAAAGCCTTTTTTGCTTTGCTCAGCGGCGAACCTCAGGCCCAAGAGGGAGAATTCCCGGTTTTTGTTTATAATCCCCATCCTTACCCAGTTGAGGAAATGATAATCTGTGAGTTTCAGCCCCATGAACCGAATTTTAATCAGGATACTTTTTGGCTTCCTGAGATAAAAGATATAAACGGCAAGAACATTTCTTTTCAACTGGAGAAGGAAAGCAGCAATATTTCGGTAGATCACCGAAAAAGAGTTGTCTTTCATGCGGAGTTAAAGCCATGTCAGATGAACCGTTTCCCCTGCTTTCTCAAAGAGATTGAATCCAAACCCAAGAAAAATAAACGAGCGGAGACTCCTCTGGTGTTGAAATCGGATACATGTGAGGTGGTTGTGAATGATAAAACGGGATTGGTCGAAAGCTACCGGATAGACTCTGTTGATTTTCTAAATCCCGATTCTTTTCGACTTCTGGTTGTTGAGGATTATGCTGATCCATGGGGGATGCTTGTGCGTTCCTTCCGTGATGTCAAAGATTCCTTTACCCTTATGTCAAGAGAAGAATCTGCTCGGTTCGCGGGAGTATCGTCATCTGAATTAGAACCTGTACGAATTATTGAAGATGGTCCGGTTCGAACAGTAGTAGAGGCACTGTTCGTGTTCAATCACTCATCGATCTGTCAGCGTTATAAAATTCCTAAAAAGGGAGCTGAATTAGAGGTGGAAATCCGTGTTTATTGGAATGAAAAAGACAGTATGCTTAAGCTTTCCATTCCCACTCCTTTTCAAAACAGCAGGTGCAGAGGTCAGGTCGCCTACGGGGTAGAGGATTTTGACAGAATGGGTGAAGAGCTTGTCTCTCAAAAATGGATTGGGGCTGTCTCCTCGGATGGTCAATACGCATTGACAGTCATAAACAGCGGAACATATGGCTTTGACTTCGCAGAGGATGAGCTCAGGTTTTCCCTTCTCCGTTCTGCTGCTTACTCGGCTCATCCTGTTGGGGAAGGAATACCTCTTGTGCCTCAGGACCGCTTCGAGCCCCGTATCGACCAGGGCGAGAGACTCTTTCGTTTCTGGATCAAAGGTGGGAAAACATCCGATCGGATGTCGCAAGTCGACCGGGAAGCCCTTGTCAAAAATGAAGCGCCGGTTGCCCTCTTTTGCTCTCCCTCCGGAAAAGGAAAAAAGCCTTTGCCGTCAGTCCTGGTTAGTGAGGGAGTGATTCAAGTAACAGCCATCAAGATGGCAGAAGAGAACAACTGGCTAATCATCCGTCTTTTCGAACCAACCGGAGAAAAAAGAGGTGTCTGCGTTAAGGTGCCTGCTTTAAATCTTTCCTTTGATGTTTCGCTCAAGCATTTCGAGATTAAAACTATGGCTGTGGATCTTGCCTCACATGAAGTTTTTGAAGTCAATTTGATGGAAGAGAAAATTCATAATCAAGAATGAAGAGTAAGAAAAATAAGGCTGTTTCTGTGGTCCTGGTTGGGACAAGCGGTATGGGTTTGTATTACCTTAAAACACTGCTGGAGGAATTTTCTCCTGAATCGATAGAACTCCGGGCCGTTGTCGATCCCTTTCCTGAGAGATCAGAACGGTACATGAAGTTGAATGACCTAGGGATTCCCATCTTTCCTTCGTTAAACGATTTTTATGTAGGAGGACATTCTGCAGAGCTTGTCATTATCTCTTCTCCCATCCATTACCATGTTCCCCAGAGTTGTGAGGCGCTAAGCCGCGGCAGTTATGTCTTATGCGAGAAACCCATAGGAGCAACAATACAGGATGCAGAACGTTTGATCCAGGCGAAAGATGCTGCCCGCCGGTGGGTCATGGTTGGCTACCAATGGTCTTATTCAGCAGCCATTCAAGACATGAAAAAAGATATTCTAAAGGGGAAATTCGGGAAGCCGGTACAATTGAAAACTCTTTGTTTCTGGCCGAGAGGCGAAGATTATTATAGAAGAAGCAGCTGGGCGGGTAGAATAAAAGACGAAGCAGGCAACTGGATTCTGGATAGTCCTGCCAACAATGCCATGGCTCATTTTCTGCACAATCTGTTTTATGTCCTGGGAAAGGGAACCGAGACAAGTGCCCAGCCCGCAAAAGTGACAGCAGAGCTCTACAGGGCCTATTCCATCGAAAACTTTGATTCCATTGCCTGTCGAGTTTTTACAGAAGAGGGAACAGAGCTTCTGTTTTATGCCTGCCATGCGGTGGAACAAAAGTGGGGCCCACTGTTTTCTCTTGAATTTGAACAGGCGGAAATCACATTCGGCGAGAAGTTGGATGATATCGTTGCCCGAGACCGTCAAGGCAGAGAGAAGCACTATGGTTCACCTGAAGCGGGACATCATTTCCACAAGTTGTATGAGGCGGTTGAATCGCTCAGAGAACCGAGGCCGATTCTCTGTGGTCCGGAAGCAGCGCGCTCCCAGACCCTTTGTATGAACGGGATTCAAGAATCGGCGGAGATTAAAACATTTCCGGAATCCATGGTTCAACGGGAAGAACAGGAGGAGAGGCGCTGGGTAAAGGGACTGGGGGAGGCCTTTTATGATTGCTATAAAAAGGGAATTCTTCCGCATGAGGGAAAATACTCCTGGGCTAGCCGCAGCAGAACGGTCGATTTACGGAATTATCGATTTTTCCCCGGCGGGAAACCACCAGAAAATCCGGATGAGCCAAGGCCATGAATTCACGTAAATTCGTACAGGAAACACTTGCCTTTGATTCTCCGGGGAGGATTCCCCGGCAGATAGGTGTTTTACCCTGGGCAGAAGAGAAATATCCGGACATTGTCCGGCAGATGCGGACAAATTTTCCAGATGACATCGTCCCTACGCCCACACCTTACAAAAGACCATTGGGAATAGTGGGGGACCGGTACAGTCCTGGAACCTATGTTGATGAATGGGGCTGCATATTCAGCAATCCCCGGAAAGGGATTATCGGGATTGTCCAAAAACCACTTATTGATGGCTGGAAAGACCTGGATAACTTTAAAACTCCGGAGTCGGTTCTCAGTCTAGACCGGGATGCAGTCAACGCATTTTGTAAAGAAAGCGAATGTTTTATCCTGGCAGGAACCTTTCAGAGACCATTTGAGAGGCTGCAGTTCATCAGAACCATGGAGCAGGCTCTTATCGATCTGGTGGAACAGCCACCTGAGCTTTTTGAGCTTATAGACCGTATTCATGAACACTATCTAAAAGAAGTTGAGGTCTGGGCAAGGACTGATGTGGATGCGATTTCCTTGATGGATGATTGGGGAACTCAAAACTCGCTGATAACCTCACCGGATATTTTCAGAAAGATTTTTAAACCCTTGTATCAGGAATACGTGGAAATCGCGCGTCACTACGGAAAATATGTCTTCTTGCATTCAGACGGGTATATTCTGGATATTTTGCCTGATTTGATCGAAATCGGCGTAGATGCTTTGAACAGCCAGATTTTCTGTATGGGAATCAGGGAGTTGGGGGAGCGGTATCGCGGAAAGATCACCTTCTGGGGCGAGATCGACCGGCAGTATCTTCTCTCCCGTGGTTCCCGGGAGGAGATTGAACAGGCGGTCTACGAAGTGTGGAAAGAACTCTATGCCGAAGGTGGCGTCATTGCCCAGTGTGAATTCGATCTTGAGGCAAAACCGGAGAATGTCTATGCAGTGTTTGAAACATGGAATTCCATCGGTCAAGCGAGAGAAAAGACCAAACGATAGAAGCAGTATGGTCATCCTGGAGTTTTTGTGAAAAGATTTGGAGATGTCATGAGTGCTCGAAATGATGTGCCTGGAAAACCAACGCTGCGCAGAGCGCTCGGGGTTTTCGATGGCATTGCCCTGCTGATCGGTATTATGATCGGGGCAGGTATATATTCGACTCCACAAATTATCGCAGGCTATCTGGGTTCCTTCTCCACTATTATTTTCTTATGGATACTGGTTGCCTGTTTTGTTTTCATCAGCGGGCTGATTTATGCTGAACTAGGAACCCGTCTGCCCCACACGGGCGGGGAATATGTATACATCAGCCGGTGTTTCGGTCCTTTTGCTGGCTTTATGTTCGGATGGGCACAGCTTTTCATTATAAGGACAAGTGCTGCTGCCAGCCTTGCCATCGTTGCGGCAGATTACATGCGATCTTTTGTCAAGCTAAGCGGATTCGCGCACACAGCCTTGGCTCTTTCTGTCATTGTTTTGCTAGGCATCCTCAACTATGTTGGAATCCAGCGGGCGAGTTTCTTCCAGAAGATTTCAACCGTGCTCAAGGTTGGTGGACTTTTCGCTCTTGTGGTCATTGGGCTGCTCCTGGTACAAAGTCAAAAAAATCTGCTCGCTGCCACTGCGGCTCCAACCGGAGAGCTGGGTCTGGTCGGTAATGCCGTTGCAGCTATCATGTTGATTTTTTTCACCCATACAGGATGGGACCGCGTAGGGTATGTAGCCGAAGAAATGAAGAATCCAAGGCGTGTTGTCCCTTTGAGCCTGGTTTTCGGGATCGGAGTTGTTGTTGCCATCTACGCATTGACGAACATTGTCTATCACAGTACTCTGGGTATGGAAGGCATGCGGGGGAGCAGCATCGTGGCCGTTGATGTAGCCACTGCGTTAATTGGTCCCTTAGGTGCTGTTTTTATTGCACTGCTGGTCAT
>JAGLWV010000023.1 GCA_023133225.1 Candidatus Aminicenantota bacterium
GGATGACAAGAATAGCTCGTGTAGTCGTACCTGGTTGTCCTCATCATGTTATCCAGCGTGGCAATCGTCGCCAGACAGTATTCTTCTATGATAGTGACAAAAGAATCTATATTTCCCTATTACATAAATATGCTAAAAAAGCAGGCGTAGATATATGGGCTTATTGTTTATTGGATAATCATGTCCATTTAATTGCAGTTCCTAACCACAAAGATAGTCTAGCTAGAGGAATAGGTGAAACACATAGAAGATACACGCTAATAATTAATTCACGTGAAAAGTGGAAAGGATATTTGTGGCAAGGACGATTTATCTCTTATCCATTGGATGAGGGACATTTTTATGCTGCTATAAGGTATATAGAATGTAATCCTGTAAGAGCAGGATTAGTAAAAAAAGCAGAAGATTATCCTTGGTCAAGCGCGAAATCACATATTCTAAAAGAAAATGATATTTTGCTTAGCGATGACTTAATGATATCTAAAATAAATGATTGGTCATCATATTTGAGAGAGGGTGAAAGAGAATCGGACATAGAACTTTTTAGACTCCATGCACGCACAGGCAGACCATTGGGAGATGAGAAATTCCTGAGTAAGCTAGAAAAAACGACGGGAAGGATCTTGAAAAGAGGGAGGCCAGGTCCAAAAAAGAATAATTAAGTATTGTGTCCCTCTAATTATCTGTCCCTCTAATTATCAAGAATAATTAAGTATTGTGTCCCTCTAATTAGTGTCCAGAAAGAGCTTTGAGTTGGTTGCCTGTCGTCATTCGATTTATGCCTAAACGTCTAGGACTAAGGACCTTTTTTCTCTATTTTTTTTAGCTCCTTCTTAATCATCCTGTCTGAGATTCCGCCGATGGCTACTAAGACTCCGACACCATGAAATAATATGCCGATTCCCCACCCTATAAGGGGCCAGTAAAACCAGATGTAATCGGGCGATGCGATCTTGTTGATGATAAAGAGTGAAATATTCACAACGATGTAGATACACAGATGGATGTAAAATCCAAGTTTAGCCTCTACTCTTTCCTTTGCTTTTTTATAAGCTTCCTCATTTTCCATTATTCCTCCTTATTCTTTCTGTCTAAATTACAAATGAGAAACACAAATAAACATCAATATGGGTTAAATTATACAGATAACAAATAGGGGGACACAATACTTAATCAGAGAAAATTTATAACACCGCTCTTGAGAATCACTCTTTCTCTCAATCGTCAAACTAGCCCCTCAAGCTAGCGTATCTACCAATTCCACCACTTCGGTATCTGAGGTGGCTGGCTGTTGGGTTGGTGCTGTCCTGAAGTGATATGCTCTCATGAACTCGCGGTTTGTACTTTATGGCGTCTCTCCATTCCAGCAATTTAGAAAAAGGAAACCATTGGAAAACAGAGAAGATCACAAGAATACCAACAATAAGCAGTGCAAGGCAAAATTCTTTTTTAAAGACGAGCTTCTTTGTTAATTTGTTTTTGAGATAGGCGAGGAGTACTTTCCAGTTATAAGTCAAATGGAAAATAATGAAAACAATGAAAAAAATGCAGAAAGTGAGGTGCATTCCTCTCCAGGCTTCTCTTGATAGCGAAAGCAACTTCCAGTTAATTTCTCTGGCTATCCCGCCTGAGGGAGAAACGTAGAGGCATATTCCGGATAGCATGAGAATGATGAGTGATAAGAATGTAGTGAAAGATATGAATGCTTTGGTGTTTAATTTTTTCTTATGAAAGGGCATGGATAACTCCTTAAGATAAATGTATCCGATAATAAATGCGGAGGATCGATTCCTCCCGAGAAATATATGAACATCTTCGTGAATGAGAGTATTTAAATTTAAAGAGCATAATAATTATAAAATTATTCACGTAAGTCAAGAGAATATTCTTGACAACAGAATCATATTTGGTTATTGTGCCAAATATGAAAATGAATGACAAGCAAAGAGCTCGTTGTGAAACAAGAGCAGCCATTTTGAAGGCTCTTGCTCACCCAACTCGACTATTTATGATTGAAGAGCTTGCAGATAAATCTTATTGTGTCTGCGAGCTTACTGAAATGGTCGGACTGGATATCTCTACAGTATCAAAACACCTGTCGATCCTTAAGAACGCCGGATTAGTCAATGTCGAGAAAAAGGGAAAACAGGTGTTTTACAGCCTCCGCATGCGCTGTGCATTGAATTTCTTTGATTGTGTAGAGGCTGTACTAAGAGAGCAAGCAAAAGACCGAATGGACGCAATACAATAATATTTTTAAAGTTCATTTGGTCAATTGGCAAACAATGAGTCAGACAGACTGGAAAAGCGAATGGAAGACAAAGCCTGCATAATTAAAGAGCCCAAAGGACTGAGTGTATTTGAACGGTACTTAAGCGTCTGGATAATTCTGTGTATAGTAGCGGGTATCCTGCTTGGAAAACTCGCACCCAAAGCGGCTACTTTTCTGGATGGACTAGCCATATATGTCAATAAAGCGCCTGTGGTTTCCATCCCGATCGCAGTCTGCCTCTTCTTTATGATGTATCCCATCATGGTCAAGATCGACTTCGCCGAAGTGCTTCAGGCGGGCAAGAATTTCAAACCGGTCAGCCTGACCCTATTCATTAATTGGGCCATAAAGCCTTTTACCATGTACGCCATTGCCTTGGTTTTTCTTGGCGTTTTGTTTAAAAACTTTATAGGAGCTGAAGCTCTCGATTATATTAAAATGCCTTTGGGCCTCGATCTTGCTGTGGGCGCAGAACACGGAGCAGGAACAGTGGTTCTTGTCGAGGGAGTCAAGATGCTGGCTGTTCCTTTATGGCGAAGCTATCTAGCGGGGTGTATACTGCTCGGGATCGCTCCTTGTACGGCTATGGTTCTGGTCTGGGGCTATCTGGCAAAAGGAAACGACGGGCACACTCTGATCATGGTCGCCATCAACTCCTTGACCATGCTCTTTCTCTACGGACCTCTCGGCGGATTCCTCCTGGGTATAGGCCGTCTTCCTGTTCCATGGAAGGCTCTTTTGCTCTCTATCGGGATTTATGTAGCCCTACCGCTTGTGGCAGGTTTTATCACACGGAAATTGATAGTGGCCAAAAAAGGCCTGGAATGGTTCAATACAAAATTCCTGCATATCCTTACCCCTGTAACCATTACCGCTCTCCTGGTCACTCTTGTTCTTTTGTTTTCCTTTAAGGGAGAAGTGATACTCTCAAATCCTTTGACTATACTTTGGATTGCTATCCCGCTTTTTATCCAAACAAACCTTATATTCTGGATCGCATACGGATTAGCAAGAGTATTGAAGCTTTCTTATCAGGATTCAGCACCATCGGCTATGATCGGTGCCTCCAATCACTTTGAGGTGGCCATCGCCACATCCGTCATGCTTTTTGGGCTCTCATCGGGCGCAGCCTTAGCTACGGTCGTAGGTGTCCTTATTGAAGTTCCGGTGATGCTGATGCTTGTACGGATCTGCCTGCGGACCCGGAAATGGTTTAAAACATAAGGTCTCATGGTTTCAAAACTAAATATTTAAAGGAAAAGGAGGTTTTGAAATGTCAAATTCAGTTAGTCGGCGAAAATTTTTACAAAAAACTAGCGCTGCCGCCCTCGCAGGGTTGACATCGATGCCTGTCATGGGAGCTGATAAAAAGACCCTGATAGTCGGAGTATCATGCAGCCCGCGCGAAGGAAAAACCACAGCGACGGCTGTAACGGCAGCCCTTGATGCGGCTAAGGGTGTACATTCACAAATTGCCACTGAGTTGTTTGACTTGGGAGGGATGACAATCTCCGGTCTTTTTCCTTCAGGCGGAGGGACCAGACCAAAAGATGATTTCGAGAAGATCCTTCCCACTCTTCGCGCACCTAATTTGGGTGGGATCATCATTGGTTCACCTGTTTATTTTCGCATCCTGAGTTCATTATGCAGCGCTTTCATAGAGCGGCTATCTGCATTGAGACGTCCAAAACTGATCCTGGCAGATAAACCGGTCGGAGTTCTATCCGTGGGAGCCTATCGTAATGGAGGGCAGGAACTCGTCATTCAACAGATTCAGACAGCAATGTTGTGTCACGAGGTCATGATCGTCGGCGGAAAACCTGGGGCTCATCAAGGGGCCACTCTCTGGAATGCCTACAAAGATGATATTTCCAAAGACGAATTCGGTATGGAAAGCGCCAAAAAACTAGGGATCCGGGTCGCCGAAGCAGCTCTTCGTTTAACAAATATTGCCTAAGAAGTCTCACTATATCTTTTGAATTGATTGGTGATGGAAGGTAATGCCGAAGAGGGGACTCGAACCCCTACGAGCTGATTACGCTCACTAGCCCCTCAAGCTAGCGTGTCTACCAATTCCACCACTTCGGCATCTGAGAGTGGGAGGTTATCTTTAGGTCACTGTTTCCCTTCGAGCTTCTTTGGCTCAAGGGTGAATCATTATTTCTTCTCTTTTTCTTTGCCTTTCTGTTCTTTCTCTTTTTTCTGTTCTATAGGTGGAGCTTTCTTCTCTGGAACTTTTTTCTCCTGCTCTGTTGCGGTCGCCGCCTTCTCAGTCTGCTGAACCTCTTCTCCTTTTACAACAGATGCTGTTCTTCCTGAGGAAAGAAACCAGAGTCCCATTGAAGTAATCATAAAAAGTACGGCACTGATTGTGGTTATTTTGGTCAAGAAATTTGCTGCACCGCGTGGACCAAAAACCGTCTGGCTTCCTGCACCACCAAAGGCACCGGCAAGATCTGCAGATTTCCCGGATTGAAGAAGGACGGCAATGATGAGCATGAAGCAGATTATAATATGAATAACCGTTAAAAAAGAGCTCACTTTTTCTCCTTATATGCTTTTATTGCATCTTCCGTAATTTGAATAAATGAGTCAGCTTCGAGTGAAGCTCCTCCGACCAATGCTCCGTTTATATTCTTTTCTTTCAATAAAGAATATGTGTTGGCTGGCTTCACCGAGCCACCATACAGGAGTATAGCACAGGAAGCGGTTTCGTTTCCATATTTTTCTGCCAGCTTCTCCCGAATAAAACTGTGAACTTCCTCTGCTTGAGCAGGTGTGGCTGTTAAGCCAGTCCCGATGGCCCAGATGGGTTCATAGGCGATTATAATCCTGCTTATCTCTTCCTTTCCAATCCCTTTAAGGCCTTCTGAGATCTGGGTTTCGACTTTTTCGATTGTTTTTTCTTTTTCCCTCTCTTCTAATGACTCTCCAATGCACATGATTGGGATAAGCTCATAAGCTAAAACAGCCTTTATTTTTCTATTGACAATCTCGTTTGTCTCCCCAAAATATTGCCGTCTTTCTGAGTGACCGATAACAGCATACTGGCAGCCAGCGTCTTTGAGCATAAACGGAGAGATTTCACCGGTGAAAGCCCCTTTTTCTTCCCAGAAGACATTTTGTGCTCCAAGTTGAACGGAGGTTCCCTCGATGATTTTTGCCACTTCACTCAGTATTGTGAAGGGAGGAATAACGACAAGTTCTGCTTCTGTTAATTTGGGACTCGCCCCTTTAATGGCTTTAACCAGCTCTAAGGCTTCTGGAATAGTCTTATACATTTTCCAGTTTCCAGAGATGAATGGTTTTTGATTACTGATTTTCATGTTATTTCTCCTTCTCCGTTAAGGCTTCGATGCCGGGAAGGGTTTCGTTGGCTATGAATTCCAGGGAGGCACCGCCTCCAGTCGAGATGTGAGAGATTTTATCGCTCACTCCTGATTTATAGACAGCCGCAGCCGAGTCTCCTCCTCCAACGATGGAAAGAGCCTCAGAATTGGCCACAGCTTCAGCTATTTTTTTGGTTCCCCGGGAGAATGTATCGATTTCAAAGACTCCCATAGGGCCGTTCCAGAAAATCGTTCTTGCCCTGGCTAAAATATCAGAGTATTTTTCCACTGTCTTGGGTCCAATATCGAGTCCCATCATGTCCGGGGGAAGAGGAAAGGAATCCACTGTTTTAGGCTCAGCACCTGGGTCTGCTTCTGCGGCAACAATGTGGTCAGAAGGAAGCAAGAAGTTGACTTTTTCCTCCCGGGTTCGATTCAAGAGGAGGCGGGCAAGGTCTATTTTATCCTCTTCGACAAGGGATCGGCCGACATCAAATCCCTGGGCTTTGAAAAAGGTGTAGGCCATGGCACCACCGATAAGGATTGCATCGGCCTTTTTTAAGAGATTTTCGATAACAGGTATCTTGTCAGAGACTTTTACACCTCCGAGTATGGCTGTGTATGGCTTTTGTGGAGAATGAAGGGCTTTGCTCAAATAATCAATCTCTTTTTTGACAAGAAAGCCGGCTGCCGATTTTTTCACATACTGGGTGATGGCAACAACTGAGGCATGAGCACGGTGGCAGACACCAAAGGCATCGTTGACATAATAGTCGATTTCTTGGGCCAGAAGCTGTGCAAAAGTGGAATCGTTTGCTGTCTCTTCGGGGTGGAATCTTAAGTTTTCCAGAAGGAGGACCTGGTTTTCTTTGAGCACTTTTTTTAACTTTATGACTTCGTCGCCGATCACATCAGGAGCCAGGATAACCTCTTGTGGGATGAGCTCGGAAAGTCTTTTGGACACGGGCTTAAGGCTGAACTCCGGGATGAATTTTCCTTTGGGGCGGCCCAGATGGGAAGCGATTATGACTTTTGCCTTTTGTTCGAGTAGATATTTTATGGTCGGCAGAGCAGCTTTTATCCGGGTATCGTCACGGATATTTCCTTCTTCATCCAGGGGGACGTTAAAATCGACCCGGACAAAGACATTTTTCCCTTCAAAATCCAGATTCTGGAGAAAGAGCATAGTCCGTTTTGTGTTATATGTACTTAACCAGGTCTCTCATGCGGCACGAATAACCCCACTCATTATCATACCAGGCAATGACTTTTACCAGATTATTGTCTGTTATCCGGGTAAACAGGCCGTCCACAATACCTGAGTGGGGATTGCGCATGTAATCAACTGAGACAAGAGGCTCTTCGGAGTAGCCGAGGATACCTTTCAGCTTGCCTTCCGAAGCTTTCTTGAATGAAACATTGACTTCTTCTGCACTCACATTTTTCTTCAAGAGAGCGACCAGGTCGACAACAGAAACATTGGCAGTCGGAATTCTTATGGCTATGCCGTCGATCTTCCCTTCAAGCTCGGGGATAACAAGGCCCACAGCCTTTGCAGCTCCTGTTGTTGTAGGAATCTGGGAGAGGGCTGCAGCCCGGGCACGGCGAAGGTCTTTATGGGGATAATCAAGAATTCTCTGGTCATTGGTGTAGGCATGTATGGTGGTCATGAAGGCTTTCTCAATGCCGAACTCCTCATGGAGAACTTTAGCTACAGGGGCCAAGCAGTTGGTGGTACAAGAGGCGTTGGAAATGATATGGTGTTTTTCCGGATCGTAAAGATCTTCGTTAACTCCAAGGACAACCATGATGTCAGGCTCAGGAGCAGGGGCAGAGATAATAACCTTTTTCGCCCCTCCCTGTTCGATATGTTTGATCGCATCCTGTCTTTTTCTGAATAAGCCTGTAGCTTCAATGACGATGGGAATCTCGAACTCTTTCCAGGGAAGGTTGCCCGGGTCTCTCTCTGAGAGTACTTGTGTTGTTTTACCATTTACTATTATTGCGTTTTCAGAGGATTGGATGTCTGCCTCTAAAATTCCGAGGACAGAGTCGTATTTCAAGAGATGTGCCAGAGTTTTAGAATCGGTGATATCGTTAACGGCTACAATATCTATGTCTGGGTCCTGGAAAGTGGCACGGAAAAAATTCCTGCCAATACGACCGAATCCATTTATTCCGATTTTAAGACTCATAAAAAAACCTCCTTTTAGATGGATGTCTTTTTTTTAACATAAAAAAAGGCTTAAATCAACGAGGGGCTCAGGAAAAGGTTTTGGGGGATAGCCTTGCTCCCCTTCAGATTTTTAACGCCATTCTTCGTTCGCTCTTCTCGGCGGTTGCGTAACTCGCTCCGCTCAGACATGCTCACCCAGAGTATGAAAAAAGGGGATAGGCCTTTTTTTCCCCTATTTTTTTTATTTTATGGTAAAATTCACAATAATCTTAGAAGTAAGAAAAGCACAACTGAAGGAGTGGTCATGAAAGTCCTGACATCAAAACAGATGAAAAAGATTGATAGGACAGCTATCGAAGAGCTCGGAATATTAGGCCCTATCTTGATGGAAAATGCTGGCTATCAGATCTTTGAAAACATCCTGACCAGGTTTCCTGAAGTAAACAAGGAGAAAATCGTAATCATTGCCGGCAAAGGAAACAACGGCGGCGATGGTTTTGTTGTGGCCCGTCATCTCTACAACCATGGTGCCGATCCAGGCATACTGCTTCTGGGTTCAAAAGGGGAGGTGAGGGGAGATGCCGCTGTAAATTTGAGAATAGCTGATAATATAGGGATAAAGATTGTCGAAGTTCGTTCTCCTGAGGATTGGAACCTTAAAAAAGAAAAGATGTTTCATTCTTCAGTCCTTGTCGATGCGATTTTCGGAACCGGCCTTACCAAGCCTGCAGAGGGCCTGTATGCCAAGGTGATTGAAGATATCAATAAATCCAGAGCTTACAAAATAGCCGTGGACATTCCTTCAGGTCTTTCTTCGGATACTTTCCAGATCATCGGTCCCTGCGTAGATGCAGATTTGACTGTCACCTTAGCTGCACCCAAGATCGCTCATATCTTTCCTCCTGCCGAATGCTGTGTTGGAGAGCTGGTGGTCGCGGATATCAGCATCCCTGATTTCTTGTTTGATGATGAAGACCTTAAGCTCGAACTGGTGGAGAAAAAAACGGTCTTGCCTTATTTCAAGAGACGCAAAAAGGAAACACATAAAGGAAGCTACGGACATCTTTTTATCGTTTCCGGTGCTCTTGGGAAAACAGGGGCTGCGGTTATGGCAGGAAAAGCTGCCCTGAAAATGGGTGCAGGATTGGTGACCGTAGGGACCCCGGAGAGTTGCCTTCCCATTGTGGCCCGTTCCATGGTCGAATTGATGACGGAACCTCTGCCGGAAACATCGGAAAAAACTTTATCCTCCGGGGCTTTGAAAAAGGTAGTGTCTCTTCTCAATGGCAAGGATGCTTTAATGATCGGACCTGGAATTTCTACTCATCCATCCACATCCGAATTTGTCCTTTCCCTCATTCCGAAGATAAATGTACCCGTCGTTATAGATGCAGATGCTCTAAATAGTATTTCTTCGAAGCCGGACATTCTAAAATCTTTGCGCAAGCCCGCAATCCTAACTCCTCATCCCGGCGAGTTCGCGCGGCTTCTCGATATTTCTACCCGGGATGTCATCGAAAAGAAGCTAGAGCTCGTACCGCAATTTGCCAAGAAATACGGCATTTTCCTTGTTCTTAAAGGCTACAGGACCATTGTTGCCACTCCTGAAGGGCAGGTCTTTATTAATCCCACAGGAAATCCTGGGATGGCGACAGCAGGCACGGGAGATGTTTTGAGCGGAATGGTCGCCTCGATGATCATCCAGGAGAATAACTTACTTGAGGCAGTACTGGCAGCTGTGTATATCCATGGTTTGAGTGGCGATATCGGAAGCGAAAAATGTGGAGAGAAATGCTTGACCGCCGGCGATATCATCCGCTATCTCCCTTTTGCTGTTAAACAATTAAAGTCCTGAATAATAAATATTAAGCTTTATGCCAGAAATCAGGAATATGTGGCAGGATGAAATCTAAGGAGTATTTCACACGTTCCGAGAGGGAGACTTTTCTGCTGGCTAAGAAGCTTGCAGAGAATTTCAAAGGGCAGGAAGTGGTGCTTTTAACAGGAGAGTTGGGAGCCGGGAAGACGATTTTCGCCAAGGGAATAGCTGCGGGATTGGGGATGAAGGATGTTCATCAAGTCTGCAGTCCTTCCTATACACTCGTTAATATTTACCAGGCAAAATATCCAATCATTCATATAGATTTTTATCGTCTCGGCAAAAAAACAGAAATAATGGATCTGGGCTGGGAGGATTATCTCGGTCAGGGAATCATCATTATCGAATGGGCCGAGAAGATGAAGTTCAATTTGGACGCAATTTATGTGACCTTTTCCATAGAGGAAAACGAAACAAGACGGATCTTGATCAATTGATTTACTATTTGAAATACACAAACAGTTCAGGTATAAATGCTAATAAGTAGCAAAGACCATGAAGGAGAGATAATAATGAAATTTATAAATGATGCCGTTCAATTCATCTCCGGAAATACGTATTTAAGGTTTTTGTCAGCCTTGGTCATTACGTTCATTCTTGCTCTCCTGTCCAAATTCATCCTGAAGAGGGTGTTAAAACCCCTGACTAAGAAGACGAAGACAAAGATTGATGATATAATCGTCAAGAATCTCTCCAGTATCATTTTTTATATCGTCTTTTTGCTAGGCATCAGGGTTGGACTGCAGGGTCTTCTGCAGCGCTTTGAGTTCAGGACAACTGTTTCCGATAGTGTCATCAACACATTTTTGATTATTGTTATTAGTGTTTTTCTTTTTAGGATCATCGGAAGTTTTGCCCAGCAGTGGATGAAGGAGTGGAAATTCAAGACAAAAACCTCAACAGATGAAAGGCTGATTCCCTTCCTCCAGAAAATATTAAAAGCTGTGGTTATCGTTTTAGCTGTGATTTTTGTTTTTAATGCCTGGAAAATAAATATAAGCCCTCTTCTGGCAACAGCTGGGATTGGGGCGCTTGCCATCGGTTTAGCTGTAAAGGATTCCTTAACTAACATCCTGGGAGGGCTCCAGCTTGTCCTGGATAGAACGTTCAAGGTGGGAGACAAGGTTCAGCTGGAATCAGGAGAAAAGGGAGTTATTCTGGATGTCGGCTTGAGAAGTACAAAATTGAAAACCTTTGACAATGAAGTGATCTATATCCCCAATGGATATCTAGCCAATGCCAAAATCAAAAATTTCACCCAGCCTGATCTTTCGATCCGGGTCAATGTGGATTTTAGTGTTGGATATGGTTCGGATACAGAAAAGGTTCGAAAGGTCGTCCTTGATACCGTAAAAAAAATAGATTCTGTCGTTGAAGAACCTGAGCCGGCGGTTCAGTTTTTAAAAATGTCGGACTTTTCCCTGGATTTTGTCGCTAGAGCATGGGTAAAGAATTATAATGAAGCTTGGTCTACTCAGCTTAAGATGACAGATGAGATCTATAATGCCCTGAACAAGGCCAACATCGAAATTCCCTTTCCCACCAGAACTGTCATCACAAAAGAGAACGATTAAAAGAAATAATAAAGGAAAATAAAACTGGTGAATGTGGATATTCTGGATGAAAAAGTGTCATCAAAAGAACATCTGCTGTTTGCCGGGAGCATGTTAGAATTACTTTTTAAGGAGTATATTAATGAATCGAAGAGATTTTTTTAAGCTTGGTTTTGGAGGTACAGGAGTTATGGTTGGAGGTGGCATGGTTTCAGGCTTGAATACACCCGCTTCATCTTCTCATTTAAACAAAGGCGGTCATCCCTGGTGGGTTGAGACGACTTTGAATCCTAAATTGGCCATAGACGACAAGGTCTATTCAAGGTTTAACTCAAGAAAAAATGTATTCGGTTCTTTCACTAGATATTATGGCTTGAAAAAACAAAAAGAGCTGATGAGGAGAAGCGAAGCAAAAAGGATTGAGTATTACAAGGAAAACCGCCCGGGCTACAGGCTTGAAGACCGGGCACTGGCAGATGCCGGCTGGGTTATTTCTCGGATGGGTGGTTTAAACAGAGGTACACGCTCCTGGAAACGAATATCGGTGATGACCCCTGAACTGCGAGAAGTGCAAAAATACAGTGGAAGTCCGGAAGAAGCGGCCCAGCTCATTAAAGCGGCTGCTCGATATTTTGGGGCCGCCACTGTGGGCACTACCTATCTTGACCGAAGACATATTCATTCCAGGGAGAGAGGGAAGAGAATTGTTTTTGAGCCTGTCAAACAGCCTTATGAGAATAAAGAAAAGCTTGTCATCCCTGATGATTGTAATTATGCCATATCGCTGAGCGTACAGATGTCTTTAGAAAATATTCAATGTTCTCCGACTGCTATCGGCAGTGCAGGCTCCTCTTTGGGCTACAGCCGGTGCGAATTCCTTGTAGCAGGACTGGCTGAGTTTATCAGAGGATTGGGATATGTGGCTATCCCCAGCGTGAATGACTTGGGCTCGAGTGTCGCCATTGCCGTAGATGCAGGACTGGGAGAGCTGGGACGAACCAATCGGCTGATTACTCCTGAATTTGGGCCGATGGTCCGCCTGGCCAAGGTCTTAACAAACATGGAATTAGCACTTGACAAGCCAATAGATTTTGGGCTCATGGAATTCTGTAAGGTCTGTAAACGCTGTGCTGAAGCCTGCCCGGCTAAGTGCCTTTCGTTTGACGATGAACCGAGTTTAAATGTGAAAGGTGAATGGAATAATCCTGGGCATCAGGCCTGGTTTGAGGATTCTCCCCAATGTCTGGCTTACTGGCGGGAATCGACTTCAGGCTGCAGCATCTGCCTTGCCGTATGTCCGTGGTCGAAAAAGGACAAAACAATGATTCATGATATCGTAAAAGCAACCAGCGCCAAAATCCCGGCATTGAATGGGTTTTTTACACACATGGACGAAGCCTTTGGCTACGGGAGGCAAAAGAGCGCAAAAAAATGGTGGTCACTCAACTTGCCTGAATACGGTATTGACACCACTCAAGGAAAGGGGTGAGCCATGTGGGATGAGAGTGTATACAGTGTTTTGAAGATAAGAAAAAGGGCCTGGTATGTCTGGCTGTGGAGAGTTGCCTGGTTTATATGGCTTGTTGTCTGGGCTGAAGTTGCCATAGGCTCTTTGATGGAGTTGGAACAAAAGGCTTTTAAGATTTCATGGACTATTTTCTTGGTGAGCCTGGGACTGGGCATCCTGCTGTGGCTTTGGGGCTATATAAAATTTAAAAAGAAACAATCTACTCAGGTCTCAATAGGTCCTCCTGTAGACCGTCCTCCTCAACATGTAGGTCCTCCTGTAGACCGTCCTCCTCAAGATTTTGATGATCGACCCATTTCATGAGATTGCCTGGCTCCCTCCATGCACTCGCAATGATTTTTTTTGCTATGAGCTTTGAACGTCTTCTAATCCTTAATCCTTATTCCTTAATCCTTCTTCTTCCTATGAGCTATGAGCCATGAGCTTCTTCTTCTATTTTAAAATTGAGACATCTTAAGTTCAGGAGGCCAGAGCTATGATCACTCGCATCAGAGAAAAAATATGTGAAGTAAAGGATTTTCCCAAACCCGGAATCAACTTTAAAGATATTACTCCTTTAGTAGAAGATGCAGCCTGCTACAATTATGTGATTGACAGAATAGCCTCCTGGGCTAAAGAGAGAAAACCGGAGACTGTTGTTGGAATTGAAGCGCGAGGATTTCTTTTTGCTGCTCCTGTTGCTTATCAATTGGGTTTAGGCTTAGCTATTATTCGGAAGAAGGGAAAGCTTCCCCGGAAGACTGTTTGCGTTAGAGCTCCCAATGAATATGCCATTGAATATTTTGAAATCCATACCAATAGTATTCTTCCTTCGCAGAGGGTGCTCATCGTCGATGACCTGATAGCCACAGGTTCTTCGTCTATAAGTGCTATCGATTTGGTGAAAAAAGTAGCAGGAAAAGTAATAGGTTTTGCATCTGTTGTTGATCTGACCTTTTTAAATGGAGTGGAGTGCATTAAAGAAGCTCACCCTGATGTTGATATTCTTAGTTTGATTCAATTTGAAAAGTAAAAGGGAAAAAATGAAAGGATTAATAGACCGTTTCTTTAAGCTTGAAGAAAATAAAACATCGATACGGATAGAAATGGTGGGAGGCATAACCACCTTCATGACCATGTCGTATATCATATTTCTTCAGCCAGCTGTCCTCTTCGTTGCTGGAATGGATAAAGGAGCGGTCATGTTTGCTACGTGTGTCTCCAGTGCACTGGCTACTCTTTTGATGGGGCTTTTGGCTAAATATCCTATAGCCCTTGCTCCAGCCGTGGGTCATAATATCTTTTTTGCCGTTATTGTCTGTGGGACAATGGGCTATTCGTGGCAGGTAGCCCTGGGAGCTGTTTTTATATCAGGTTCGATTTTTCTCATCCTCTCTATCCTCAAAGTTTGGGGACCCCTTATTGCTTCTGTTCCTGATTCCCTCAAGCATGCCATTGCAGTGGGTATTGGTCTTCTCATTGCACTTATTGGTCTTGAATACGGAGGCATTGTTGTCGATGCACCAGATATCTTAGTAGGTCTTGGAGACCTGACCAGCAAACCGGTGGTCCTTGTATTATTCGGTTTAACACTGACTTCTGTCCTTATGGTATTGAGAGTACGAGGCGCTATTCTTCTAGGTATCCTGGCCACCGTGCTTCTTGGCATTCCTTTGGGTATTGTGAAATATCAAGGTATTCTTGCTGCTCCTCCCAGTGTGCTGCCGACTCTCTTCAAACTGGATATTGTGGGAGCATTAAAAACAGGCGCTATTACAGTTATTTTCACTTTTTTCTTTCTTGATCTCTTTGACACAATGGGAACATTGATTGGAGTGAGCGAGCCTGCTGGTTTCCTGAAAAATGGAAGGCTCCCCCGAGCTAATCAGGCAATGTTCTCTGATGCTATAGGGACAGTCGGGGGTGCACTTCTTGGAACTTCCACCGTTACAAGTTATATTGAAAGTGCTACAGGAATTGCTCAGGGAGCTAGGACAGGCTTAGCCAATGTTTTTACATCTTTTCTCTTTTTAGTTGCGCTTTTCTTCAGTCCTTTGGCTGAGATGATCGGCGGTGAGTATGCTTACAAGGATCTCACTCTCCATCCTGTTATTGCTCCTCCGTTGATAATTGTCGGCTATTTAATGATGAAGTGCGTGACTCGCATAAACTGGGAAGATCTAACCGAAGCCATCCCTGCCTTTTTGACAATAATCATCATTCCTTTAACGCTCAGCATAACAGAAGGAATTGCCTTTGGCTTTATTTCTTATTCTTTTTTGAAGCTTGTATCAAGAAGAGGGAAAGAAGTTCACTGGATTGTCTATCTCTTTTCCGCGCTTTTTATTATTCGCTATATTGTGAAATAAGACAAAAAAAACTAGT
>JAGLWV010000230.1 GCA_023133225.1 Candidatus Aminicenantota bacterium
TAATAAGGTATTGCGCCTGCCGGGATTACTGCGATCGAATCGTCCGGCTTTGAATTGTCTTTGAACCATCTTCCGATCTCAATCCAGCAGTTGACTTCATCATGATCCTGTTTAACATAGTTAAAATCAGGGCCGGCATATGACGGGACGATCGAGTATACGATGGTAAACACAAGAGCAATCGTGGAGATAGCCTTGATCGGCTTCCAGTTGCCAAATTTTTCAAACCAACTCTTAATGCTTTCAGATATCAGCAAAAAGAAAACACCCAGCACAGGCACAAAAAAACGGTAAAGCGGTAGGCCATCACCTCCGATATAGATCACATAAAAAACATAAATAGTCGTTAGGATACCCAGGGCCAGGATAAAGCGCCTCTTTCTTGTCCAGATTAATCCGGCCAGACAGAGAAGAAGCCAGTAGCTGATCCCACTCATGAACCTGTGAAAATATGCGAAACCCCGGAGGATCTGCGAACCGCCTGTATCAACCTTAGCATAAAAGGTATTTGGGAAAAGGAAGCCGTAGTAACTGGTGCGCCATATAAAATAGGGTAAGTAAATCGCTGCGAACACCAGCAGCCATAATGTTATGTCTCGGCCTAATTTTTTATTCTTAAGCCGGATTATCAGAGCAGTTGCGAAAACAAGCGCCGCAACCAGTATCCCCTCAGGCCTTGTCAATACGGATAATCCCAATAGTACTGCGCTGGATAATGGCAACTTATCATTTTCGATTCCCTTTGCCGCGAGAAGCACACCCCAGGTCACAAAGAAGGCGAAGAGCGGTGTTTCCATGCCGCCTGTAGACCAGACAGTGAAAGAAGGATTAGCTGCCAGCAGAAGTGGGGCAGCGTAGACAAGAGAAGGAAATTTGTTCGGCTTCGGACCAAACCTGACAACAGCAGCAATGGTGCCGATTGATGCCAGAAGCCCGACGATTCTCATGAAAATTTCAGGATTGATGGAAAGTGAGATTGAAAAAGCAGAGATAATCACCCAAAGAAAATTTGTGTAGCCTTCGACCCTTTCCCCAGGATTAAAAACTAAGCCGTGGCCCTCAACAAGGTTTTCAGCGTAGCGAAAACTGATGAAAGCATCATCGACCGTATGGTCGAAAAACTTGATCGCCAAGGCCAGAAAGATAAGGGTGGAGACGATAAAAACAGTTTTCCTTGAATAAAACTTTTCGCGAATGATGGGCATGTTGTTTTTTCTTCTCAGTTTATATCACAGGAAAATTTTGACGTCAAAAGAGGGGAACGTCCCCTCTTTCATTCCTGATGCTGGCTGAAAAAGAGAAGAGCCTCAACAATCTCTGCATGGCTGAGGGATGTCACATCCTGAGGCGCATCGATAATACGGTAGTTAAAAAAAGGACAATTCCCGTCATACCAGCGAAAACCTAAAGACCTTCCCTCTTCAGTCCTTTTTTTAGTCTCTTTTTCATTCAGCACGTCTCCGAGTCCTCTGAGATTCACCCCTTTCTCAGGATCAACACCAAGAAAATATCTTTTATTCCCAATGTTTGTTAAAAGGAAGGAAAAACCTTCCTGGAGAGAGGAGTTCTCCCTGTCTCGATGAGCCCATTCTTTGAGAAGAAAACTCCTTGGATTTTTAATGATGAGTCCATCGACCTTTTTTTTCCCTTGTCCAGAAACCAGAGGTAAGAAGAGAATCATTTTTCGAGCTCTGCCGATAACAGCAAGATAATTAATGTAGTCATTTTCTGCTTTGAGCATCGCTCTCTCGTATCTGTCAATCCCTGAAAAGAGGATTCTATTCTGGATGATTTCATATCCTTCTACCGACTTGGAATACAAAAAATTCATAAATTTTAAACCCTCTCTTATTCTTTCCAGGCTCGTCTCTTTTTCATCTTCTTTATAGAGTCCTGTAAAGAGGGAACGAAGGATGGAATAGGGTGTAGAGGTCAAGTCAATTTCCTTTGGCAGAGAGGAGGAATCGACCATTTTGGTATAGAGGGCGATCTTTTCCATGTGGGGATCGACCTGGCCTGTTTCCAAAAGTTTTATGGACAGGAAAATGGATGAGAGGGAGTCAAAATCTGGAAGACGGTGAGTTATGATGTGCAGCCTAAGAGGCATCTTCTTTTCCTCTCCAGAGTCTTCTCTTTTGATGTGATCAAGGACAAGATGAGGATATTTTACGACCAGAGAGGCTGTACATTCGATTTCAGCCTCCGGATGATGGTGGTCGATGACACCGGGTACGGTTTTCATTCCCACGTCCAGAGCTAAGACGTTCTTTGTGGGTTTCAGATGTTCACCGTAATTCACGAATTGATACGTAACTTCCGCGATATTCATTTATCTTTAGCTTTTTCTCTTTCTTCGAGGAACTTAATGATTTTTGCGCTTCCTGAGGGAAATGGATAGCGGTGAAAAGCCTTCAATGTCACCCAGCGGTGGCGCTTCTTTTTAAGGTGAGGCTCGTTTTTAATGGTGCATTCATAAGCATAGAGTGACACCTGGAATTGAGTGTATGCATGATAGACTCTTGTTAGAAATGTCTCTTCTTTTACCTCTGCTGAGAGTTCCTCTGTTATTTCCCTGTAGAGAGCCTGCTTCAGTGTCTCTCCAGCCTTTCTTTTTCCTCCGGGAAATTTCCAGAGATCTGCAAGAAGGCCTGAGGGTGGTCTTTTTTGAATCAAGTACTTCCCATTTTTTTTTATGATCGCAATGACGGCTTCAATCTTCCGGTAATTTCTCTTTTTTGGACGTGGGATGACTTCCTGCTTGCCTTCCTTAAATGCCTGACAGAACTCTGTTATTGGACAAAGCAGGCAGAGAGGATTTTTAGGACGACAGACCAGCGCACCAAGCTCCATAATAACTTGGTTGAACAGAGCTGTCTTTCTTTGGGGGAGAAAGGGCTTAAGATAATTCAGGAGATTTTTATCATTCTTGAGATTTACTCTACCCTTGAGTCCCATCAGCCTCATCGACACCCGGCGTATATTGGCATCCACAACAGGATAAAATTTATCAAAAGCAAAACTGAGAACAGCCCCTGCGGTGTAAGGGCCGAAACCAGGCAAATTCTTCAATTCGTTGTAATCCTGGGGGATTCGACCATTGAATTTATCCATTATTATTTCTGAGGCTTTGTGTAAATTTTTCGCCCTTTGATAGTAGCCTAATCCCTGCCAGGATTTAAGAACCCTTTGAAGAGGGGCCAGGCTTAGGCTCTTAACATCAGGGAAAAGCTTTATCCATTCTTTGTAATAAGGGAGAACGGCCTGGACCGTGGTTTGCTGAAGCATAATCTCAGAGATCCAGATTTTGTAAGGATCCTGGTTTTCTCGCCATGGAAGATTCCTGTGATGCCTTTCATACCAACCGTATAGTTTTTTTCGAAAAGAAGCTAAATTTTGATCTTCGCTTTTCACCTCTTAAGACCTCTCTTTTTGTCAGGAGTTTAAAGAAAATTCGATAATTTACACAGCGTCTTTACATGTGCCACAGGTCCTTTTATCACGATTTGGCATCGTTTGGCAAAAACTCAAGCTGAACCTTCTTGTTCCAATTTTTTTTGAGAGGTAAACTTCTCTTGACAATGAGAGTAATCTTGTATATTTTTTAAGGGAATAAAAAATCTAATTACATTGGTTTTTTTTTGGTTTTCAGGGTAGTATCTATTTGGGAGAGGGTATTGCGTTAAGGTCTATTTTGAGATAAAATCTAACGGGATTTTAGGCATCCTTCATTAAAAAATAATGGAAAAGATAGGGAAATACAAAATCAGCGGCATCCTGGGAAAGGGAGCAATGGGCATTGTCTATAAAGCTCTTGATCCTGATATAGACCGAGAGGTAGCCATAAAAACTGTCCGTTTTGATTTAGTTTCTGAGGATGACTCTGAAAATGAAGAGATAATGCAAAGATTCATGAGAGAAGCCCAGTCTGCAGGCAAATTAACACACCCCAATATTATCACCATTTTTGACGTCGGAAGAGAGGAAAGCCTGACTTACATTGTCATGCAATACATCCAGGGCCAAAGCCTTCAAAGATTGATCGCTTCCGGTGATAAACTTCCCACAACAGAAGTCGTTCAGCTTTATGATCAAATATGCAGTGCTTTGGATTATGCACATGGGTTTGGAATCGTCCATCGGGATGTTAAACCTGGTAATATTTTGCTTGATAAAGAAGGAAAACCTTTCATCGTTGATTTTGGTGTGGCACGGGTGGATACATCAACTTTGACCCAGTCCGGGACGGCAGTGGGCACGCCGAGTTATATGTCTCCTGAACAAGTGATGGGAAAAAAGGTAGACAATCGCTCAGATATATTTTCCTTGGGCTGTATTCTCTTTGAACTGCTTACGGGTAGAAGGCCTTTTGAGGCTGAAAGTATAACTACTGTAATTTATAAAATTATCAATGAAGAGCCTCCCCATCTTTCTGAAGTCAAAAAAGGTTTGCCAGTAGGATTCGGACATATCATAACCAAGGCTTTAGCAAAAGATCCAAAAGAGCGTTATCAATCCTGTAAGGAGCTGGCTGCAGATTTGCACGACTTAGATCAGCTGTCGGACAAGACTATTGCCATCACGATGACTAAAGAAAAACCTGCACCCATAAAGAAAGTAAAGAAACGGAAACTGGGGCTGATATTGGGCATTTCTATTCCTGCAATTTTAGTGATTATCGCGGGAGGAGCCTATTTTCTTCATCAAAAAACGGGAAATGTGCCAGTGCTATCGAGTCTTCTCAATAAATTGAAGCCAGC
>JAGLWV010000231.1 GCA_023133225.1 Candidatus Aminicenantota bacterium
CCAAAACTAAAACGGGAGTGATTCAAACAAAACCAGGTAAACAAAAACCGGTTGAGCAAAAGGAAACACAAAAGTCCACAACCCTACCAAAGAGCCAAATAAAAGATCCTATCAAAAAAGAAGTAAAACCGAAAAAAGCTGTTGAAGAGAAAAAGCCAACCATAACTTCCGTATCTTCAGGAAATAAAGCCATAATGCCTGGCAGTGTAGAATACAAGGTGAACAAACTCAGAGAGAATTATGCGAAAGGGGATTACAGAGAGACCGTCAGACTTGCCGAAGAGGTGCTTTCGGAAGATCCTGACAACACTTTTGCCATTGACTATCGGGATAGAGCAAAGAACAAATTGAGTGAAGATTCCCTTAACCAAGCCCTGACAGCCGGGAAAAGTAGCTATAGTAGAGGAGACTATGAGCAGTGTAAGCAGAAAATGAATGAAATTCTGAGATTGGATCCAAACCACAGAGAAGCGCTGCGTTACCGGAATCTGGCTGACCAAAAGATTTACGAGGCCAATGCCAAAGTGGAAATTATAAAAGTCGTGGAACGCCAGAAGAAAGCTGAGGAAGGAGAAGAATTTGTTTTGCTTCTCAGTGATATCGGCTCTTCATCTCTTCGCAGCGAAAAGCAGAATAATGCAAGGGACCTCTTTAATTTTTATGATAATATAAAATGGTCCAGTATTACCTATAACCCGATCGTATTTCAAGGCAGAAACAGAGCTGAAGTGAGATTTTCTTATATGTCAACCGCAGTCGGAAAAAAATCAGGCAAAAGAGCGCAGATTTTTGAGGGAGAAATAATCTGGATAATGGAGAAACAGGGAAAGGCCTGGAAAATTATAAGCGAAGAAAAAAAATAGATTATATGCTTAAAATTTAAGGATAACTAGAGGAGAGTAAGAATGGAATCAAAACATTTTTATAGGGGATTGATACTATTCGGCTTATTTCTTATTTTTTTCCTGTGTGTTTCACTGGAAGCAGCTCCTGAAAAAGTAAAAGTTATAGTTGATAATTCCAGTATAAGAGCCACTCCTGAACTTGGAGGAAAAGTCCTCGCCAAGGTTGCTCAGAATACAATTTTAGAGTCCGAAAGCAAGCAGGGAGAGTGGTATAAAGTTATATTTGAAAGAGAAGGTGTTCAAATCTCTGGATTTATTCATGAGATGACCATTGAAGAAACGACAGAGGATTATCCTACGATAGAAACGGGAACGCAGCCCGCACTTAGTCAGGCTCAAGCACAACTTACAGCAGAAATTGAGGTTAAGATGACAGAAGGGAGGAAATTCATAACGCAGGACAGAGATTTTGAAAAAGCCATAGAAACGCTAAGCCCTCTGATTGCCAAGATATTCAGGGTTACAGATAACAGGAAACAGAGAGAATTAGGAGCAGAGATTTTCTTATGGAAGGGGCTTGCTTATATTAGCAAGGGTGAGCAGCTTTCTGCCTTAATAGAATTCAGGAATATGTTCGAGGTTGATGATGTTTATTCTAACAAGATAACCAAAAATATCCTTCAAACTGAAATTGTTACCATGATCAAGCAGGCAGAGAATGAATATAAGGGGCTGGTTACAGAGTATTCCCTTGAGATTTCTACCACTCCGAAGGAGGCAACGATAATCATCAATGGAAAGGAAATAGGCACCTCTCCTGAAATTTACAGGACTACCACACCTAAGATTGTCATCGAGCTTCAGAAAAAAGGCTTCAAACCGATTAAAGATGAGTTCTTTATAACCCAGCCTAGTGTCAAGAAAGAGTATGTCCTTGAGAGTGCGGGAAAGAATCTTGAAATCAAATCCAATCCGATAGGAGCCAGTGTTTATCTGGATGGTGTAGATACTGGAAAAGTGACTAATTGTGTAATACCTGCTGTACTCTTTGGTATTCACAAGATAAAGCTGGTCAAAGGGAATTATGCAGAATGGGAAGGCACGATAGAGATAAACGCTGGGCAGGAAACATTTTCTCTTGATGGTGCATTAACTCCTAATAAATACACGTTTCTCACTAAATTTGGCGGAACTGCGGTCAAATCTTTCAAGCAGATTTCTGGAGTAACTGTAGACAAGAACAATAATCTCTATATTATCGATACAAGTTCAGCAAAGGTTAAAAAATACAATCCGGAAGGAAAAAATTTAAGAGCTTTTGGCCAGATCGGAAAGGAATTCAGGAAACTCAAAATTCCTGCCGGTATAGCTATCGATAGTAAGGGCAATCTTTATGTCACCGATGCAAAAACTCACGGAGTTTTGCTATTTGATGCGACTGGTAAGTTTAGAAGAAAGTGGGGAGCAAAGATGGGGAGCGGAAATGCAAACTTTAACACTCCAATAGGTATTGCAGTCGACAGCAGTGATAATATCTATGTCGTTGATTCCAGAAACAACCGGATAAAGAAGTACTCTAACACTGGTAGAATGCTAAAAGCGTGGGGAAAGCAAGGTACTTCTAATGGTGATTTTCTCTCTCCGAGGGGAGTTGCCGTAAACAAGAATAATGAAGTCTTTGTCATCGATAGAGTCCGAATTCAGAAATTCTCGTCAGAGGGGGAATTTATTTCTGCGTTCGGAAAACAAGGTGCAGGAGATGGGGAATTTAACAGGCCTTCTGGAATGTATATTGATCAAAACGGTTATATCTATGTGGCCGATTCCGGAAATAATAGGATCCAGAAATTTGACCAAAAAGGTCAATTTATAATGAAATGGGGCACGCCAGGGTCAGGTAATGGCCAGATGGCTTTTCCGATTGGTATTACTGTTGACAGTAGAGGATATGTTTATGTTGCAGAAAGAGATAACAATAGAATTCAATTATTCGGATTTGCCCCTTCAACAAGGTCCTTGAAAAAGTAATTCAGCCGGCGGGTACTTTTACTCATTCCTGCTTAAATAGGCTTTTGTATTTTTTAACCTGAATTATTCATAAAAACTGCCGACACCATATTTTATTTACAGTGATATGAGTTCTTTATGTTGTTTTTCTCATGACCAAGATTCAGACTTTCTTCCATG
>JAGLWV010000232.1 GCA_023133225.1 Candidatus Aminicenantota bacterium
CTTTTGGATAGATCTTCGGCTTTGAGTATTGGACTCTCTTTGGCCATTGTAACCTCCTTCTCCTAGCTGTCAGCTTTAAGCCTTCAGCTATTGGAATTTTTTTTAATTATCTCACATCGTATCTTACAAAAGAGAAATAGGCTGCGCTAAAAAGAATTAAATTGTAAAGAATAAGCAGAAGAATATCGGGTAAAGAACTTTTTAAGGTCTCACCCAGGCTTAGGAATTCATATTGAAACTCTGGAATGTCTGAAACTGAAGAGGAATGTCCGGAGATATGAGATTTAGATTTTCCATCTTCGCTAACGATAATGTCATCGTAGGTATTTTTAAAATAAACAGTAGAGAGCTGATTGTGGTAAGTCATTAAATTACGGAAGAAATTTTCTCTGTCTGCGAGACCTGTCTTACAAAAATTCAGAGAAGAATGAGTGTAAATAAGTGAAGGAGACAGCCGGGCGATAAGAAGACTCAGATTAACATTAAAATCCTTCTCCTTCTGAGACTGGGCATCCAGTTCTTGAAGTGATCTCTCTATTCTTCCCTCAAATTCACTGGCTATCGGTGCTCTTTCTTCTCGATATTTGTTAAAATCTCTTACTCCTTCTCTCCCCCAAATATATTTTTGGGCTAATGGAGCTAATTTTGCCCCTTTTTCCAATTCAATCTGATCTCTTACCTGTCTTCTTTTCATCATCCTGACTTCATCGCTTTGAATGGGATGAATGATATTTGCCAAAGGCTCACTGATTTTTGGGACAACTACAGCCAAAAGGATCCAGATGAGAAAACTCAGCATGAAGGCTACACTCGTTTTCTGTGATCGCGTTGAGACAAAGAGGCCTAAAGCAAAAAAGGTTGACAGATAAATCAGGGAAAGGATAAGCAATACCAGAATATGAGAAAAATTATTAGCTGAAAACAGAGGAAACCCACTAAAAACAAGAAAAAGAATACTGATTAAAAAAGAAATAAAGAGGGGGATGACAAGAACGATATATCCAGCCATATACTTTCCAAAAAGGAAAGCACTTCGCTTTGTTTTATTTGATAAAACAAGCTTTAAAGTGCCCGTCTCTTTTTCACCTACGATTAAAGCGCTCGCGTAGAGAATAGCAAAAAGACCTAATAAAAAACTAACGATCAAAACAAAATCCATTTTCCCTGTAATGTTGCTCAAGAGCTCGTGTTCTGCCTGTGTTGCTTGTGTTTCGGTATGGTACTTTTTAAAAATGATGACTTTGGGCAAAACCCTTTCCAGCCCGATTCCAAAGGTGCTTAAAATGCTCGGCTCTCTATGTGCGGTAAGAGGAAGATTCACTATTTTTTTCCTCTCGCTGTAATCCCTTTTAAGATATTCATATTCAAAAAGATTATTCCGATAATTCTTATAATTCATTACCAGGCTCGGCGGAATGAGAATGAGGCAAAGCAGAAAAACAATCAGAAACTTCGGGCTGATCAATTGATCTATTAATTCTTTTTTAAAGATTGTTTTAAACATCCCAAAACTCCGTAATACTCGCCAATTTTTGGTCAATGGTCATTTACCACTGGTTACCAAAAACCAGCTTTTTATTACCTCCGTGTGAGTTTAATTCCGAAGACAACAATTCCTACCAAAAGCCCGATGAGAA
Source organism: Candidatus Aminicenantota bacterium (assembly GCA_023133225.1). Lineage (GTDB taxonomy): Bacteria > Acidobacteriota > Aminicenantia > Aminicenantales > Aminicenantaceae > JAGLWV01. The sequence continues at coordinate 1,638 of JAGLWV010000232.1, forward strand.
GCAGAATAAGGATAGTTATGCCCAGAACATTGGTTTTTGCACCAATATGGACCCGGACAATTTTATCCTCTGACTCCACGTTTTGGTTGTCGGCCATGCATTCGGTTCTTATCTTAAGGTCATAGTCTCCTACTGAGACATCTTCAGGGGGGATGAAATCGAGGTTGACGATTTCCTCTTTATTCTGGGCGAGCGTTGCGATCAGGTCTGGCTTGATCTCGACCCGCCATTTTAAAGGCAAATCAGTGTAGATCCTGATATTGTTTAACAGCCGTGTTCCCGAATTTTTCACCCGAACCTCCATGTTCACGTTTTCTCCGACCTTGATCTCGTGATAGAGGTTCAGAGCCTGGACTTCAATCTTCCCAACTCCCCTGGGTATGAGTTCCAACGTGACGCTCCCTGCCTTTAGATCCTCGATCTCATTTGGGTTGACAGAAGAATCCTCAGTCAACATGTCCTGGAGCTTTGCGGACTGCTCCTCGTCAAGAGCCAATATATAAAACTCGATGGATTTGTCGATGACGACCTGCTCATCTGCATTCTTCGGAAGATAAAGCCTTAAGGAAAGCTGCATCCTGGTCACACCTTCTGTGAACTTTATCTGGGAAAGTCGAGCCTGTGTCTGAGGGTCAACAAATTCATAGGTGATTTGCCGGGGAAGATTGACGACCTTGAGTCTAAATATATTGGCTTCTCCACTGAACTTTTCCAGGGAGAGATCATAAGTGGCCTGGCTTTCTAGATCCGCTTCCTGGGAAAACTGAGCAGAATTGACGGTTACAATGTTTGCACTCAGGCCTTTCTGCAAATAAACAGAAGTGGTCTCATTTTTACCTGCATAAAAAACATTGATCTCTAAACTCTCGACATCCTTTAAAAGCTGGAAGTTGACTTCTCTTTCTGTTTCAAGGGGTAAAGATGAAATTCTTTTTTCATAGGGATTGGAGACGATCTTCCCTTCTGACCTTAAAGAAACGTAAACATCTTTGATCTCCTTTAAAAAATCCAGGGGGAAAAGGTCTTCGGCGCTTATGTTTAATTTGGAAAGTTCCTTGAGCTCTTTTGAAGAATAGTGAAGGGAGACCCGAACATATTTCTTCCCTGCTTTGTCTTGATATTTAACAGCAGATGCTACTGAAATACGCGCTTCACTTCCCAAAAAAGTGAACAGTGCCTCCTGATAACTGACCTGGGCTTGTAGATGAGCAGTCCTTGTCCGGGAAAAATCTTCTTCTGAGATCAATCCTTCCTCTTTCAATTTTAAAGCTCTATCAAAATCCCCTTGGGTCTCCTGAAGGCGAAGCTGTGCTTTTTTCAGGGCTAGAAGCTTTAATGTTTGAGATTCCTGGGAGTGAATAAAATTGCCACAAAAGATGAAAAGAGTAACAATTGCCATAATTTTTACAAAACGTTTCATTTTTCTAATCTCCTTCTCTATTCATTCGTCAATTGAAATTGACTATTTATTACTTATTCTAAGTTATCAGCACTAGCTCTTGAATACTCAATAACTCAGACCTGACCCAACATCAGAAATTCTGATGTTCCTGTTTTTGAGAGTTATTCCCAGAGTCCTGTCCAGTTGGGACAAAGAGAGATTATAATCAATGAGAGCTCTGAGCTCGGCAGTACGGGCAAGCGTTAAATCCCTCTGATATGTCAGGACAAAATAGTTGCTGCTGAGTCCGGCATTGAGTTTTGACTCCTCCGCCTCTAATTTTTTCTCAGCAAGCTCACGAGCAGATGTGTAAGCATGAACCCTTTTGTAATCAGTATCGACCGCTCTTACCGCGTTTTCTATTTCCAGGAGCGCCTGCTGCTCAAGTTTTTTTAATGTTAATGCCGCCTGTTTTATATTGACTTTCGCATTGGCATAAGCTGCCCGGGAAAAAAAGGTATTCAGAGGAATATCAAGAGTCAGACTGATCGACCAGTTTCTATATTTAAAATTAAAAGCATCTTTTAAAGCCCCGGATACTCCCATCGGATTTGTGCCTATCACATTTCCTGTCAAAGGATTTTCACCAAAATACAAAATTTCCGTTCCGGAAATCCCCGGACTCCAGTATTCAGCTCTAAGGTCCAAGGATGGAAGGAGCTGATTTCTGGCGTATCCCAGATCTATCTCTCTATTTTTCAAAGCGATCCTGAGTGCTTGCAGATCTGGCCGGTTCTCCAGAGCTGTACGAAAGGCTTCTTCCTGGTTCACTTCCCTTTTTTCAAATACTGGCTTATCAACTGGTATTATTTCCGTACTCCTTTCTCCATCAGGAAGATTGATGATCACTCTTAACCGGGCACTGCTGTTTTTGACCAGGGCTTCTGCCTGCAAGATGTCCGCTTCACGTCTGGCCACTTCTGCCTGAGAACTTAAGATTTCCTTCGGTGCCAGAGTGCCTATTTCCACCTCTTTCTGGTTTTTCACCAGAAGGTCACGTGCCAATTTTAAAGACTGTTTATTGACTTCAAGGTTTTCTACGCTGGAGACTAAACCCCAGTAGGCTTCCTCGACCGTGTAAATCGTATCAAGAAGGGCCTTTTTCAAATCTTTTTCTGATATCTCTCTGTTATTATAAGCTAAAAGAATATCTTTCCGAGCTACCCGGAAACCAAAATTTTTCAAAAGAGGTTGTGTCAAACTGAGGCCCAAAGTGCTTCCGAAAACAGGATTAAAAGTCTGATATTTTCTATTGGAGTCGTTCTTGTATGTATCAAGAGAAATCGAAAAATTTCCTCCAGTTGGAATAGCCTGGCTGATCAGAGCTTCATAATAATCGTAAGATGTCGTCATCTGGTCTGCGGCTTCTATCCATGAGTAAGAAGCTGTATTTGTTTCCCTTCTTTGAAAGCTAAAGCGAAGGCTGGGCAGGAATTTTTCTCTTGCCTGAGATATGGAAATATCTCGAAGCTCAGGATTAAGGACTTCAACAGCCACACCGAGATTGTTTTTCACGGCATGGAGGATGCAATCTTTAAGGGAAAGTTCTTTTACACCTTTCTGGGCCCAGGAGCTTGACAAGAAAATAATAATTAAAGAAAAAAACAGTAAAGTTTTTCGTTTTGACATTCATACCTCCAGTTTCTAAAAGCATAAGCAAAAAGTATATCGCATAATCAATGATATGTAATTATTAATTTGCAAAGAGCAATCAATACATAGAAAAAAGCACGGTAATGTTTCATATCATTATGTATATAGCAAGATTTATGCCAATAGAATCAGATTTTTATATCTTTTTATAATGAAGGAGGTGCCAA
>JAGLWV010000233.1 GCA_023133225.1 Candidatus Aminicenantota bacterium
CATTTTCCCTGATTTCAAGCCGGCCTGGGCCCAATATTGGGTAATGGTTTACTCAAGAATGAGAATACTGTTACCCATTCTTCTTGCCAGTCCCCTTTTTTTTCATGTATTATATTGATAAATACAATGGCTGCTATCCGAAAGATCTATCAGACCCTGCAAAGGACGATCCAAAAAAAACCTCTGAAACTTTACCCCTGGTCTTTTTTTAAAGAATTAGAGGACAGCCTTAACCTCATCGAGGATCTTGACCAGATCGGGCACAACTTTTTGGGCAGGATAAAAGAATACATCCCGGCCAAGAAGCTGATTCTCGTCATTTATGACCAGGATCTGGGAAAATTCAAAGTCAGCAATTTTTTCGGCATAGATGAGACAGAAGTGAAAAAAATATCCTTCAACCGGAACGACCATCTGGTTAGATGGCTCAAAGTCAATCAAACCTACTTTTATAGAAAAGAACAGCGCGGAGTTTTTAATTATTTTAAGGAAAAAGAAAAAAATATTCTTGAGACTCTTGGAATTGAGCTCTGTTATCCTCTGATAGCCATGAACAGATTGATCGGTATTATTCTTATCGGTCCCAAAGATAACTATGAAAAATTCTCAAAACAGGAGCGTTCCTTCATCTCCTCGCTCACTCCCCAAACTGGAATTGCCCTGGAGAACGCCGTCTTGTATAAGGAACAGAGAGAAAGATTCCGAAGAATGTCGAGAGCGGATAAACTGGCAACAATAGGAGAACTAGCAGCAGGCGCAGCCCATGAGATAAGAAATCCTCTAACCGCAATAAAATCATCTCTTCAATACATAAAAACAAAGAGCCGAGTACAGAAGGAAAAAAAGATCCTGGACATTGCCCTAAAGGAAACTGAACAAATTGATAAAATCTTATCGGGATTACTCCACTTCTCCAGGCCTTCTGAGATAAAAAAGGAAAGGGGAAACGTGTTAGAAATTCTGGAAGAGAGTCTGGAGTTGATCTCTTTTCAAGTAAAAAAACAAAGAATCACAATCGTTCGAGACTTTCCCTCTTCGCCTGTTATCCTGAACGGAGATAAAGCCCAACTTAAGCAGCTCTTTCTCAATCTTTTCCTGAACTCACTCCAGTCCATGAAAGATGGAGAAGAACTGAAGATCGAAGTCACATCTGCAAGTGACCAGACGGTCTTGATCAGTATTACAGACAATGGGGAAGGAATCCCGGAAGAAAATCTGGACAGGATTTTCGATCCTTTTTTCACAACAAAAAAGGGAGGAACCGGCTTGGGGCTTTCTATCTGTTACGGCATAACCCAAGCCCATAAAGGCGAAATAGAGGTGAAAAGCAAGCTGAATCAGGGTACTTCTGCTTTTGTAAAATTACCCTCTGTTAGATAACAATGAAATTTAAAATTCTTATCATCGACGATGAACAGAGCATTCGAGACATTTTTTCCTTGTTGCTGGAAGAAAAAGGCTACCTTGTGGAAACAGCAGAGACAGGAAGAGATGGATTATCCCAAGCTCGCAAATTTCTTCCTGATGTCATTCTTCTGGACATGAATTTACCCGATACAACAGGGATAGAAGTGCTCTCCAAAATCAAGAAGTCACTTCCCCAGACTGAAGTTATCATCATCACCGCTTTTGGCACGATCAAAAACGCCATTGAGGCCACAAAAATGGGAGCATACGATTATCTGGAAAAGCCGGTGGATAATGACGAGCTGCTCCTTCTGATCTCTCGAGCTCTTGAAGTGAAAAGATTGCTCAGAGAGGTCGAAGAACTAAAGTCAGAGCTTTCTGAACGTTACAGGTTTTCCAACATCATAGGAACAAGCAGTAAAATGAATTCTATCTTCCAGATGATGGAGAAAATAGCAAGGGTGGACGGCACAGTACTGATTACAGGAGAAAGCGGGACAGGCAAAGAACTGGTGGCACGTGCCATTCATTTTAACAGTCCAAGAAAAGATGGCCCTTTTGTCGTAGTCAACTGTGGAGCCATCCCCAGGGACCTGATCGAGTCTGAGTTTTTTGGCCATACCAAGGGCGCTTTTACTGACGCCAAAACAGAGAAAACGGGAAAGTTCGAACTTGCCAACAAGGGCACGATTTTCCTGGATGAGGTCGGAGAGCTTTCCCCAGAGGCCCAGGTTAAGCTGCTCCGCGCCTTGGGAGAGAAGGAAATCGTTAAAATTGGTGGAACGAAGACCATACCCATAGATGTCAGGATTATTGCTGCAACAAATCAAAATCTCGAGGAAAGAGAAAAAAAGGGAGACTTCAGAGAAGATCTCTACTGGCGGCTGGCCGTTCTTTCGCTTCACCTCCCCCCATTAAGAGAAAAGAAAGAAGACATCCCTCTTTTATGTGGACATTTAATCCAGAAATACAGCCAGGAACTGAACAGTGAAATTAAGGACATAACAGATCAGGCTTTAGAGTATATGCTACATTACTCCTGGCCGGGAAACATCAGAGAACTGGAAAACGTCATCTATGAAGCCATGGTATTAAGCGACAGCTTCTCCGTAGAAGAAAAAAATCTTCCGATGAGACTAAAAGGCTCGGAAGCTGAAAAAGAAGGCGTCCTCTTTGAATCCGACAGGTCTTTAAATGAGGAGATCCACAGCATAACGGAAAAAATAGAGAAAAAACTGATCAAGAAAGCTCTCCGGGAAGCAGGAGGAAACAAGACAAATGCTGCTCAAAAATTGGGCATCAGCCGCAAAACGCTCTTCAATAAGATGACCCAGCACAATATTCAGTAGTCAATTGACTGTATCCAAAGATTTTATTAATATAAATCAAAGGATATCCAAGCACAGTGATGAAAGGAGATTAATTTGAAAAGAACTCATACATTTTTATTTCTATTTTTATTTTTTGTTCTTACAGGAGCGTCCCTTTCTCTCCCGGCAGGCCAGCCTGAAATACCCAAGGTAAATCTTCCCGTGCTTATCACCTCCTGCGGACAGAGTACCGGTCCTGTAATGCTCAAAGTTATCTTCATGAGATTGAAACTCGAAATTAAGCCAAAAGATTACGAGGTTAAGGAACTGGCTGCTGCAGAAGACCTCAAAGCCATGGCAGATACTGGAACACCTTATAGATCCCTTATCATAACTATGGGTGCAAGCCTTAAAGGAATGGGAGCAGCCGGCATTTCCATAGACGACGAACTGGCAAGAACTTCAAAATTGATCGAGGAAGCACGGCGTCAGGGTATCACCATCATCGGTGCTCATATTGAAGGCATAAAAAGAAGGGCCCAGGGCGCTGCTGTGGGTGACAACACTGATGAACTCAGCATCGATGCTGTCGCTCCAAATTCTGACCTTTTGATCATCAAAAAAGAAGGCAATGCAGATGGGCGCTTCACCATAATCGCCAATGAGAAAAATATTCCCATGATCGAAGTCGAAAAGACGCTTGATCTTATTGCCGAATTCAAAAAGCTCTTTAAATAGTGAGTATGTTCGCCTCTACCCAAATCATCCTGGCTATCATGGTGGTGGCCTACATCATCGCCAAAGCCCTGAAAGTTTCAACAGAACTCTCTATGTTTGCGGCTGCCATCGCCGGAGCTTTAGCTGGAGGAGCCGGAATTCCGGCAAGACACATCGTTGAAGGCGCCTTTACCTACCTGGATATCATCCTCATCTTCATCACAGCCACACTCTTCATGAACACCCTTAAAGAATCCGGAGGAGTTGCTTATGTGATAAGAGGAATTCTCCGC
>JAGLWV010000234.1 GCA_023133225.1 Candidatus Aminicenantota bacterium
TCTTCAAGCATCTGGTGTTCTTCTACGTGTTCCACTCTGACTGGCTGGAAAGTCGCCAGCCCCACATTGAGCGAGATCCGGGCAATTGTGACATCTTTCGCTTTGATTTGTCCGAGAGTTTGCGGCGTGAAGTGGAGCCCTGCTGTGGGGGCAGCTATGGCTCCTTCCTTTTGAGCAAAAACCGTCTGGTATCTTTCCAGGTCCAGTTCCTTAAGTTCCAGGTTTTTTTTCTTGCGTTTGATATATGGGGGGAGCGGTGCGAAACCCATTTTCTTAAGCTGCGAGAGAACGTCTTCTGAAGAAAATTGAATCACTCGCTTGCCTTCGGATTCGACTCTGATGATCTTGCCCTCGAACCCGGGAGAGAATGAGATAACATCGCCCAGTTTGACCTTCCTTGCCGGACGACAAAGGACTTCCCATAAGCCTTCCCGGCATTCCCTCAGGAAGAGAAATTCGAGCTCTTTCCTCTCCTTCTTGCCCCACATTTTTGCCGGAATGACTTTGGCGTTGTTGAGGACCAGTACATCTCCCTTGTTCAGATAGCTGGAGAGTTCTTTAAATCGAGAATGGATGAACTGGCCTTTTTTTCGGTCAAGAACCATCATTCTGGACTCTGTTCTCTGAGGAAGAGGCTCTTGTGCGATGAGTTTTTGGGGGAGATTATAGTCAAAATCAGAGATGAGCATCTACTCTTTAAACAGTTTTCCCTGGGGAGTAGATGTGGAGAGACCCAGGTGGTCATAGGCTTTTTTTGTGACTTTACGGCCCCGGATCGTTCGTTCCAGAAATCCGATACGCATCAGGAAGGGCTCGTAGATGGATTCAATCGTATCTTTTTCTTCGTCAATGGCTGCAGCGATCGTGGTGATGCCAACCGGGCCCCCGTTGAAATTCTCAATGATCATCATCAGGATTTTCCTGTCGACTTCATCAAGGCCGAGAGAGTCGACTTCCATCATGTTAAGGGCGGTTGTTGCTTGTTTTGATGTGATCTTTCCTTCCCCCTTCACATCGGCATAATCTCTCACCCGTCTTAATAGTCTGTTGGCAACCCGTGGAGTTCCACGGGAACGCAGGGCAATCTGTGCGGCTCCGCTGTCATCTATGGAGACATTGAGGATGGAGGCAGACCTTTTGATGATCTTTGTTAAATCTTCCTCTTTGTAATAATCGAGACGGTGAATAATGCCAAATCTCCCTCTCAAAGGTGCGGTAATGCGTCCTGCCCGGGTCGTGGCCCCGATCATGGTGAATTTTTTGAGGTGAAGTTTGTGACTTCGAGCGCCCGGTCCCTGGCCGATAATGATATCCAGTCTGAAGTCTTCCATAGCAGAGTAGAGAAGTTCTTCCACTGAAGGGTGGAGACGGTGAATCTCATCGATGAAAAAAATTTCCTTCATTTGAAGGTTGGAGAGGATAGCGGAAAGGTCACCGGTTCTTTCGATGACTGGCCCTGATGTGGGCTTGATTCCGACTCCCATTTCTTTGGCCATAAGAAAAGCCAGACTCGTTTT
>JAGLWV010000235.1 GCA_023133225.1 Candidatus Aminicenantota bacterium
TCTCGGCCGGAGACTGTCTTCAAAAAGAAGGTCTTCCTTTGTCCTGACCGGACTGAGGACGGCTTCTATCTTCTCTCCCTTCATGTGTTTTATACCCTTGCCATTTTTTTCAGGCTTTCTCTGAGAAGTTCTTCAAATCCCGCTTCAAGGGAAAATGTATTTATGGTTTCATCCACAATCCTCTCAACTTCTTTTCTTCTAAAACCAAGGTTCATAAGGGCTGATATGAGGTCTTCTTTTTCCTGTGAGCCTTTGACTGCCAGCAACTTTTCCTTCTTGTCGAGTTTTTCCTGGAGTTCAAGGGCGATACGTAAAGCGGTTTTTTTCCCGATTCCAGGGATGAGAGAGATGCGGGCTACGTCGCTTTCCCTTATCGCATCTTCAAGATCTGAAGCCTCGATTCCTGAAAGAATATTAAGGCCCAGCTTGGGGCCTATCCCCGTGATAGAGATCAGTTTCAAGAAAATATCCTTCTCATCTTCCGTTGAAAACCCGTAGAGAGAAAGCGAACTGTCGGTGAGGTGAGTATAAATGAAAAGCTCCGCAGTTTCGTTAATGCTTCCCAGTTTTAAATATGTGGAGAGGGGGATCAAGGCACTATATCCCACTCCTCCGATATCAAGGATAATCTGGGCGGGGGCCTTTTGAATCAAGATACCTTTAAGATAAGCAATCATCCTCTCTAACCTCCCGATTCTTTTATCTTTTGCTGGAATATTCTCGTGTTTAAATGACAAAAAGCTGTTGCCAGGGCATCTGAAGCATCTGTTTCCAGTTTTTCGTCCTGGATATTGAGGAGCATTTTGACCATCGTCCTCACCTGATCCTTTTCTGCCTGACCGTAGCCTGTAACCGCTTTTTTTACCTCCAAAGGGGAATAATCATGGAGGGAGCAGTCGTGGGTGGCTACAGCTACTAGTACCGCACCTCTTACCTGGCCGAGCGTGATGGCTGTCCGGACATTCCGGGAGTAGAAAGGATTTTCTATAGCTACCTCTTCAGGTCTATATTCCTTGATAAGCTCCTCCAATCGCGATCTTATTTCGTTTATTCTGTGATGAAAAAGCTGCTGGCGGGAAGGTTTGATAACGCCATGACTCAGGACCGTATAAGTGTTGTTGGAGTATTCAATAATTCCGAAACCTGTAGACTGAACACTGGGATCGATTCCAAGGACCCGCATAAATTTTATCTTTCAGCCAGAATATTTGGCAATTTCCTCTTCGTCTATATCGAAGTTGGCCCAAACATGCTGAACATCATCATTGTCTTCCAGCTCTTCCATCAGCCTAAGGAGCTGCTGGGCTACTTTCCCCTCGATCTTGACATAATTCTGAGGGATGTAGCCCACGTTGGAAACCGCTAGGTCTATATTATGTTCTTTTAGAGCATTGACCACTTCTTCATAACTTTCCGGAGCAGTGAAAATTTCATAGTTGCTGCCGTCTTCTCTTAAATCGTCTGCTCCCGCCTCCAGGACAACATCCAAGAGTTCATTTTCAGAGGCTTTCGCTTGTTCGACAACGATATACCCTTTGCGGGTGAACATCCAGGCAACGCATCCCGATTCTCCGATGCGGCCATTGTTTTTGGAGAAGATATATCTTAGTTCAGAGACTGTTCTGTTTTTATTGTCGGATAAAACCTCCACATAGATGGCAACACCACCCGGGCCGTATCCTTCATAGGTGATTTCTTCGTAATTGACCCCTTCCAACTGCCCCGTACCTTTCAGGATGGCTCTTTTGATGTTGTCGGAAGGCATGTTAACTCCCTTAGCTTCAGAAATAGCTTGCCTCAGCCGGGGATTGGTGTCGGGATCTCCTCCGCCGATACGGGCGGCAATGGATAGCTCACGGATGATTTTTGTGAACATCTTGCCTCTTTTGGCATCCTGAGTAGCTTTTTTATGCTTTATTGAATTCCATTTTGAATGCCCGGACATTTTTCCTCCTTCAAGGTAAAATCAAAAAAATTTTAACACAAATACTAGAGATAAGTAAATACAACAGAGAAAATGGACAATTCTCTTTTTTCAGGTTCATCACGTTTTTGAGTACCAGAGTTGATGTATATAGTATTGGTTCAAGTCTTTTGTCATTCCCGCGAA
>JAGLWV010000236.1 GCA_023133225.1 Candidatus Aminicenantota bacterium
ATAAAAAAGGTTTACGTTGCGTTGACAAAAGAAAGCCTGATGTTAGAATGAATAAAACATGGATAATTTGGATGCACTGTTTAAGCCAAAGAGTTTAGCTGTAATCGGTGCTTCAAAGGATCCAGACAAATTGGGGCATGTCCTTCTTAAAAATGTCTTAGATTATGAATTTAAAGGTCAGATCTATCCAGTCAATCCTAAGGCAGATGTTATTCTAGATCAGAAGGTCCATCCAAAAATTAGCTCTATCCCAGATACAGTAGACCTGGCTCTATTGAGTATCCCCAGTCATCTTGTGCTTGAAGTCGTAGAGGAGTGCAGTGCATGTAACGTGAAATCAATCGTGATATTATCTTCAGGTTTTAGAGAAGCCGGTCCTGAGGGAGAAGAGATTCAAGACAGAATTAAAGATATCTGCCGGTCTTCCGGGATGAGAGCATTAGGTCCTAACTGTATGGGAGTTTACAATATTTCAGGTCATTTAAATGGAACGTATTTCTGGGAATTGCCTCGTATCCAGGGGAATATAAGTTTCATCTCTCAGAGTGGAGCTTATGGAGGAATACTGTTCAATGAGATCCGTCAAAGGCGTATAGGGATATCAAAATTTGCCAGTATTGGGAATATGGTGGATGTCAATCATGCCGATATGCTGAGGTATCTTGGAACAGATGATGATACCCGGACAATAGCTCTTTTCATAGAAGGCATAGAGGACGGACGAGAGTTTTTAGAAGTGGCATCTGAGGTTTCTAGAGTGAAGCCAATAGTGGCTTTTAAGGCTGGACGGACCGAGGCCGGCGCTCGAGCAGTCAGATCTCATACGGGTGCACTGGCTGGTTCAAATGAGGTCTATGAAGCTGTGTTCAAGCAATCAGGAGTGATTCTTGCGCGGAATACCGAGGAATTTTTTGATATCACCACGGCTCTTTCCTCATGGGAAGATGAATTGCCCGGGAACCGCAATCTTGCTATTTTGACTATCTCCGGTGGGCCCAGTGTAACGGCAAGCGATACATGCGAGGAGATCGGACTTGGATTGCCTGAGTTCTCTAATAAAACGAGAGAACAGATCAAAAAATATATTCCTCTCTTTGGTGCTGCGTCGAATCCCGTTGATATGACTCCGCAGATGGATCCAGGCAACTACATGGCCTGTGTGGATACGGTCTTTTCCCAGGATGAGATCGGCGGTGTTTTAGCCATCAATGTCGGTTTGGACAGAAAAGAATTTGCCTCTGCATTTGTGAAAGCAAGCCAAAAACACAGGAAGCCAGTTGTCTCTTTTACTATCGATACCCCGGAGATTTCAGAAATTTTCTATGATAACCGTATTCCTATCTATCCCACGCCAGAGCGAAGCGTTCACGCCTATAACGGATTGGTGATATACAGCGAATATTTGAAGACCAGAGGCACAATAGCCAGAACGCATGAAACAAAAGGTTCATCGGTTATTTTGAGGCGTCTCATTGAGGAGGGCAAAAAGCGACTTTCCGAACATGAGTCTGCAAAAATACTAAATGAATATGAGATTCCGACCTGCCGGGGATTTATAGCTAAAAATATCGAAGAGGCTTTAGCCTCGGCCAGGAAGATAGGTTACCCGGTAGTCTTGAAGATCCATTCCGGAGAAGTTTATCATAAATCGGAAAAAGGAGGGGTATTCGTTGGACTAGAGAATGAAGGGGAATTCAAAGATGCTTTCCGGAAATTGCAGAAAAGTTTTGGGACGTTTTCGGAGTTTCTTGTACAGGAGTATGTGTCTCCCGGTATTGAGCTTATAATTGGAGGAAAGAGAGACTCGATTTTCGGGCCTTTGGTCCTGTTTGGATTGGGAGGAGTGATGACCGAGGTTTTGGAAGATATCTCTCTCAGGGTATGCCCTGTAGATAAGCGGGAAGCGATGGAAATGGTTCATGAGATAAAGGGATTCCCTCTGTTAAAAGGTTTCAGAGGAAGAGCCGGCTGTGATATTGATGCCATTACGGATGTTTTATTGAAGGTTTCGCATCTTCTACACAGCAATAGCAACATCAAAGAGCTTGATATCAATCCCTTAATTGCCCATAAAAAGAGAGTAACGGCAGTTGATGCCTTAATGGTCCTGGAATGATGAAGAAGCAATTCAGTCGCTCGTTATGATCCATAATCCAACAAATCTATAGCTAAGCTAAGAGAATGAAAAAAAAACAGAACGACAAAGAAAAAAGAGTATTGCTGGGAAACGTTGCCATAGCAAGAGGAATCGTTGAAGCCGGATGTCATGTCGTTACCTCCTACCCTGGTACGCCGAGCTCTGAAATTATTCCTGCAGTCATAGAATTTAAAAAAGAGCTCGGCTTGAACACTTACATTGAGTGGTCGGCAAACGAAAAAGTGGCCTTTGATAATGCCCTGGCCGCAAGCTTGACAGGGAAGAGGGCAGCAGTAGCTATGAAACAGGTAGGATTGAATGTTGCTTCGGATTCTCTCATGAGTTCAGCTTATACAGGTGTTATTGGCGGTTTGGTAATAATAAGCTGCGACGACCCGGGCCCTCAGAGCTCACAGACCGAACAGGATTCCCGTTTCTTTGCCATGTTTGCCAAGGTGCCTGTTTATGATCCGGCGACTCCCCAGGAAGCAAAGGAAATGATGAAGGAAGCGTTCGAACTATCAGAGGAATTTCAGATCCCGGT
>JAGLWV010000237.1 GCA_023133225.1 Candidatus Aminicenantota bacterium
ATCTGAAAATGTGATGATGGATTACATTATCAGAAACGTGCCGAGTGAAATTGAACTACTCAAGAAAATGCGTAAGGTCGAAGATGAACGTGTGATGAAAGCTTTTGCAAAAATCGTGCCCGGTGTGACCAAGAATCGCGACGCGAGAGTGACTGTCTTTCGCCGGAGAGGCACAGGAGTATCACAGAGGGGACGGACTTCAGGCCATGAAAACGTTGTAATCCAGGGAGGCGACATCGTTGCATCCCCAAGCCAGGGAAGGTTTGCCTATGTGCTCCGTGAAGGAGAGACTGAACCGCCTCCGGATATCAAAAAACTTTGGGCAGAATATCGGAAAATCGATAAAATTCTGGTAGAGACCATCAAGGTGGGACTTACCCCTCGCGAAATAGTCAAGAACTACAAGGTGAAATTCGAAAAGGAAGGGATTATTATTAGGGATGACCAATTGCATTTGTTTACCCAAAAGAACGATTTCTCTGCTTATACTGCAGGTTTTGATCCTGAAAAGACCCACCTCAATATCGACTGCCATGGTATGGGGAAAGGAGCGCGGAAGAGGAAGTTCGAGAATTATTTTGGCCCCAGGATCGGCTCTAATGGTCCGGAGTGGATGTGGGATATACCACTCCCACCCAATCACCACTTTGTTTTAGAATATTTCATCTATATGCCGTCGCCTTCCGGCGAACACGAAGACCAATATTTATTCTGGTGGGATCATGAGCAGGCGATTGTCACCGAAAGTGGAGTTAAGTATTTATCTCCACCGCAAGAGGAGCTTTATCTCATTAAATAAGATTAGCAAATCGTCCAGCCCTGTACCCTCTGGAAGGATGCTGACCCTGGTATTGCTGAAGTTGAGGATGCGAGAAAGAAGGTGGCTGTTAACCACTAGGTTGTAGGTTCGAGTCCTACCCGAGGAGCCATTTTTCCAGGGGTAAAATTTAGAATTCCTTTACGCATCATTAGTCAGAATTAAGCGATTTTGGGCAAAATCTGTGACGCAGCTGTGACATGGGTAGGAGTCTATATTTGATTTGACACTCCCCTCCTTAATTATTATGCTATTGCAAAGTAAGCAGCAGGAATACAATGGGAACAAAATGCCCTAAATGCAACACTGATAATCCCGACACTCAGAAATTTTGTGGCGATTGTGGTACTCAACTTAAGCCTGTTCATACTGAAACTAGAACTCTTCGCACTCCAGCTAAAGATTCGACGATTGGTGAGATCGTTTCAGAAAAGTATAAGCTTCTTGAGGAGATAGGAAGCGGAGGTATGGGGGTCGTATATAACGCCGAGCAAATCAAGCCCGTTAAAAGGAGTGTAGCTCTCAAAATCATTAAGTTGGGGATGGACACTAGGCAGGTTGTAGCTCGATTTGAGACTGAGCGACAAGCTTTAGCAGTCATGGATCATCCTAATATAGCTAAAGTCTTCGATGGCGGAGCAACAGAGACAGGGAGGCCCTACTTTGTCATGGAGCTAGTTCGTGGAGTTCCGATCACGGAATATTGTGACAAACACAAGCTTACTACAAGAGATCGACTGGAACTTTTCATTCAAGTCTGTCAGGCAGTACAACACGCTCACCAGAAGGGTGTTATACACCGTGATCTTAAACCCTCAAACATCCTAGTGGCGGTCCAGGAGGATAAGCCCTTTCCGAAGATAATCGACTTCGGCATAGCTAAGGCTACCGAACACAGTTTGACTGAGAGAACACTCTTCACCGAACAAGGGCAGCTTATTGGGACACCCGAATACATGAGTCCTGAACAGGCAGAGATGTCTGGATTAGATGTTGATACAAGGACAGACATCTATTCTTTAGGAGTGATTCTTTATGAGCTTTTAATTGGTGTGCTTCCCTTTGATCCAAAATCTCTCCGAGAAGCTGGTTTTGGTGAGATACAGCGTATTATTCGAGAAATGGAACCTCCAAAGGCGAGTACTCGGCTTAGCAGTCTTGGGGATACTCAGACATCAATCGCTGAACACAGGAAAACAGATCCGAATTCATTGAAGAGAGAGTTAAAAGGCGATCTGGATTGGGTTACAGTGAAGGCGATGGCGAAGGATAGGACGCAGCGATATGCTTCTGCATCTGAGTTGAAAGCTGACATTGAAAGGTATATAAGGCATGAACCAGTGGTAGCGGGTCCCCCGAGTGCTCTCTATCGAATAAAAAAATACATACGAAGGCATAAGATTGGTGTTGCAGCGGCAGCTCTTGTGATTATGGCAATGCTTATTGGGATTACCGGAACAACTTTTGGATTGCTCAGGGCGAAGAGGGCACAAAATGAGGCTGTAGAGGAGGCCGAGACTGCTCAGCAGATCTCTGATTTTCTTGTGGAAATTTTCAAAGTCTCAGATCCTGGGGAGGCACGTGGCAACAGTATTACGGCCCGAGAGATCTTGGATAAAGGAGCCGGGAAAATCGAGAAGGAACTTGAGGCACAACCCCGGATTCAATCCCGTCTGATGGAGACAATGGGAAGAGTTTACAGGAACCTGGGGCTTTATACTCAAGCAGCCCCAATATTGAAGAAATCCCTCTCCCTCAAACGCAAAATATACGGCGAGGAGCATCTGGAAGTAGCTGCCAGCCTTCATACACTAGCTGTTCTCTATGATACTCAAGGGAAATATCAAGAGGCAGAATCTCTCTTTCGCCAATCACTGGCGATTAAGGAAAAGATATTTGGCCAGGATCATCTTGAGGTGGCAAGGAGTCTCAACAGTATCGCTGTGGTTAATTGGAATCAGGGGAAATATGCAGAAGCAGAGCCGCTTTTTCAAAGATCGTTGGCCATAAAGGAAAAAGCCTTGGGGCCGGACGACCCGGAAGTCGGTAACACCCTCACCAATCTCGGGGCTCTCTATCATCAGCAGAATAAATATGAGGAAGCAGAACCTCTTTTTAAGCGAGCATTATCCATTTCAGAGAAGGCATTGGGATTAGACCATCCTGATGTGGCTGCTAGTCTTAATAACTTGGGATCCCTTTATGAAGATATGGGGAAGCGTGAAGAGGCTGAATTGCTTTATGAGCGATCATTAGCGATTTGGGAGAAGGCCTTGGGTCCTGAGCATTCGGATGTTGGGATTGTCCTGCACAACCTGGCAAATCTCTACAGAGATCAGGGGAAATTTGATAGAGCAGAGCCGTATTATCTTCGCTCACTGGCGATCTGGGAGAAAGCCTTGGGAGAGGACCACTCTTATGTGGCCTACAGCTTTAGGGAACGTGCCAATCTTTACAGAGAGCAGGGGAAGCATGCAGATGCAGAGATTCTTTATCAACGTTCGCTTGAAATATTTGAGAAAGGTGTGGGACCTAATCATCTCAATGTAGCTGAAACATTAGAGCAATATGCCCTGTTGCTTCGAAAAATTGACCGAGATGATGATGCAGAGAAACTAGAAGCTCGCGCAAAAGAGATCCGTAAGAAAAACAAAGAGCTAAAGACTAAAGAATGAAAATCAGCTGGAAGTAAGAATGCTAACTAATTCTCATAAAAATCATGAGTGGAAGGAAAAAATGAAAAAATCATCAAGTTTAGTATCAAGTCGCAGACAGTTCCTAACGAATGCTCTGCCAGTAGGGACATTACTTTGTTTTGGAGGGAGCAGGTTATTGGCCTCTCAACTCAGCGATGATAATCAACAAGAATTGAAATTTGAAGATAGAATCAAAGAGGAATATTGTAAATCTCACGAAGATGCTTGGAGATGGAGATTTGGATTATATATCCACACCATGGAAAGTCTTGCTGAATACCTTGGAAGAGACAAACTTCTTGAGTTACTTAAAAAAATAAAAGACGATGGAATAAAGAGGGGATCAACTATAAATCCAGAACATATCCTTGCTAATTTAGCTAGACGGTACAAGGATAAAGATCATTATAAGAATACATTGACATATAGAATTATTGATGAAGCACAGAAAGCTGAAATATCAGAGACCATCAAACAACTCACTGAGGAAGCTTTCGAGGCGGGAAGAAGTAATGATTTAGATAAAATGTTTCATGCCGGAATCCCTTGACCTTGTTCATGAAATCGAAGAGATAG
>JAGLWV010000238.1 GCA_023133225.1 Candidatus Aminicenantota bacterium
GATTGCAAGCAGCTTTTTGAGGACTTTCAGGCAATCGTAGAAAGGGCAAAAAATTTAGAAAAGCTCACTCCGTCCGGGCAGTCCTGGCTAAAGATAAGGGAAAAGTTGGAGACAGAGGAACAGAAGGCTTTGACTGTCCGAAGGCAAAAAAGAGGGCGGCTCAATCTTCTTTTTCAGCCGCCAAGGCTTAAATATGCTTCGATCGGAGCACTGCTCGCGGCCTTTATTATTTTTGTAGGGCTGTTTGGATTGCAGTACTGGAGCGGCAGGAGTAACCAGGAAGGAAAGGATCTGCAGAAATACACTCTGACCAAGTTAAACGAGGCCGAGCTCCACTATCAATTGGCCATAAAGGCGCTCTGGGAAGCGGTCTCCGCCCAGGGGGGAGCGGAGGACCCTCAGCTTGCCGAGGTTTTCAAGACAAACCTGGAAATCATCGATTCTTCCATTACCGCCTTCAGGCAGTTCATCCTCCAGGAGCCGGATAACAATGAAGCCAGAATTTATCTACTGGCTGTTTACCGGGAGAAGGTGGATTTTCTCAATAAAATGATAGAAGCAAAAAAAACGTCTTCCTCAAAAGGGATAGGGACGACACTATAACTTCGAAAAAGGAGGAGATCATGAAATCAAACAAAGCGACAAAGCTTACGGCCATTCTAGCCGGGCTGTTTTTCCTTATGCTCATGGGATTTTATCCTGCCGAGTCAGCAGGAAGGGAGAAGTATGAGGAGAAGTTTGAGCGAACAGTCAAGCTGGTAAAGGGAGGTCATGTTTCTCTCAATAATATATCGGGAAGTATAGAGGTTAAGAGCTGGAATAAAGCAGAGGTGAAGATTGATGCCCTTAAGACTTCAAGGGCCTCTTCCCTCTCGGAAGCCAAAGAGAACGCGGCTGAAGTAAAAATCGTGGTTCAGAAAGAAGGCAATACTCTTCGGATCAAAACTGAATACCCGAAAAGAAGAGGATCTCGGAGGAGGAGATCATCGGTTTCTGTCCACTACAACCTGTGGGTGCCTTCGAAGGCTTCTGTAAGAATAGACTCGATAAGCGGCAGTGTTGAAATGGAAAATATTGGAGGCGAAGTTAGGCTGGACGTTACAAGCGGAAGCGTTGATCTCAAAAATATTGGAGGCGAAGTTAAGGTCAAAGTTACAAGCGGAAATGTGTATGTAAAAAAAGCGGCTAAAGGAGTGGATTGTGAAAACATCAGCGGAAAGCTGGAGCTTCAAGATATCGGGGGAGATGCTTATTTGAAGACGGTATCCGGCAAAATCAAAGTTGAACGGATCAAAGGTTCAATAGAAGCTGAGACAACTTCAGGTGGGATAGAGATGAGGGAGGTAACAGGAGCTAAGACAGTTAAGGGGAAAGTTCTGAGTGGTTCCATCGTTTATGACGGGGACATTAATCCAAACGGGAGATACACTCTTCACTCATTCAGCGGGAGCATAAGGATGTTTATTCCCTCTGGTTCTGGTTTCGAACTCGAGGCAAAAACCTTCAGTGGAAGGATCACGAGCGATTTTGACATCACCATATCAGGCAAGCTCAGCAAAAAATCGATCAGTGGAGTTGTCAATAAAGGGGGAGCTTATATGAAACTTTCCACCTTCAGCGGAAGTATTTATTTGCGCAAAAGATAAAGAGAACTTCATATCTATAAGAGGAGGAGAACATTTTTGTTCTCCTCTTTTTTTTATCCTTCCTTTAGATTTGAACATATGCCTTAAAAAAGGGGATAGGCAACTTTTTCAGTGAAAAAGTAGCCTGTCCCCTTTTTTACTCTTTTTTCTGTTCCCTTTTCATATTTCCCGTTTGTTGACAATTCCACAGGATTATTTTAATATTTTTTTTTAGTTTTAACATGGCAGAAAAAAAAGTCTTAATTGTCGACTATGATAAAAAAGCGTTGGATACTTTAGCCGAGCTTCTTGAAGCCGAAAACATCGAGGTTATAAAGGCCACGGATGGCGCTGCGGCCTATGAAAAATATGAAGAGGAAAAGCCAAATTTAGTCATTCTTGAGGCTATGCTCCCCAAACTGCACGGTTTTGACCTTACCCAGAAAATTACGCAGGAGAGCAAGGGTAGAGTTCCGGTTTTTATTGTTACCGCGGTATATAAGGGTCATCAGTACAGAAATGAAGCCTTGCGAACTTTTGGGGCAACTGGTTATTTTGAAAAGCCTTATAATAAAGATGAATTGATGGAGTCTGTCATGAAATATCTCCGGGATAAGGATGAAAGTGAAGAGGAAATTCCCGATATCCCGGATCTTCCAAGCGCAGATTCTGTGATAGAGAATCTTGCCAATAAGCTTAAAAAGTAATCATCATCGGAAAAGAAAAAACAATTAAAAAAATTTTGAGAAATATTAGAGTCCTATAATGCAGAATTTATGGACGAGGTGTAACAGCTGCCGTCGTATCTTGTACAAGCAAGATATCCTGGCTAATCTATCAGTCTGTCCTAACTGCGATTTTCACTTCAGGCTGTCGGCTACGGAGCGCCTTGCGATGTTTTTCGATGACGGCCAGTATAATCTCATAGACGAGAACATTTATCCTAAAGATCCTCTTCACTTTAAAGATAGCATGAAATATTCACAGAGGCTTGAGAAAAGCAGAAAAAGCACATCGCTTCATGATGCAGTGCTGAATGCGAAAGGAGAGATGGGAGGGATAAGAGTCGTCATTTCAGCCATGGACTTTTCCTTTATGGGTGGTAGTATGGGCTCTGTTGTGGGAGAAAAGATAACGAGGGCTGCAGAGTTTGCCCTTAAGGAGAAAATGCCTTTTATCACTTCTTCCAGCTCTGGCGGAGCAAGGATGCAGGAAGGAGTCCTTTCCCTCATGCAGCTTATGAAGACAAGCTCTGCTATAGCCAGGCTGGATGAGGCTGGTATCCCTTTTATCTCCGTGCTTACGGATCCCACAACCGGCGGAGTCACCGCAAGCTTCGCCATGTTGGGCGACATCAACATAGCTGAACCCGATGCGCTTATTGGCTTTGCAGGTCCGCGGGTTATCGAACAAACCATAAAAGAGAAGTTGCCGAAGGGATTTCAGCGGTCAGAATTTCTTTTTCTCCATGGAATGCTGGATGATGTAGTGGAGAGAAAAAATCTGCGTTCTTATATCATCAGAACGATACGTCTTTTTCTCAACCATCCTGAATGAATTACGAACAATGCCTGAGGTATCTCGAAAAAATACAAAACCTGGGCATTAAGTTCGGTCTTGGTAATGTCAGAACAATTCTTTCTTCCTTCGACAACCCCCACAACACATACCGCTCTCTTTTAGTGGCAGGATCGAACGGGAAGGGTTCTGTCTGTGCCATGCTGACCCGAATTTTAACACTCCATAATTATCGAGCCGGCCTCTTTACTTCACCACATCTGGTTAGAGTTGAGGAAAGGATTCGAATTGGGAAGAGGCCCATTCCGGCTCGGAGCTTTAGCAGGATCCTGACAGCTCTCCGGAAAAGGATCGAAGATTTGATCGCTTCGAAAAAATTACTCTCACCTCCAACTTATTTCGAGCTTTTAACCTGCCTGGCTTTGCTCTATTTTGAGGAGCAAAAGGTTGATATGGCGGTTTTAGAGGTAGGTATGGGCGGAAGGTTCGACGCTACCAATGTCGTAGAACCCACTGCTTCAGTGATAGCCACCATTTCTGAAGAGCATCAGGAATTTTTAGGAGAACGATTAAATCAGATCGCCTTTGAGAAGGCGGGTATTGTCAAACATGGTGTTCCTGTAGTTTGTGGGGTGGAAAGAGGCGAGGCCTATGAGACTATAAAGAAAAGGGCTGAAGAGCTTCGCGCTCCCTTTTACGGTGTTTTTGCCAGAGAAGGGTGTTTTCATATCCGAAAAACAGGAAAAGGTTATTCCTTTATCTATCGAGAAGATGGAGAAGTTTACCATTTTTCGCCTTCCCTTCGGGGAGAACACCAGGGTAGAAATGCTGCTATAGCTATCGTGGCTGCGGAACAACTTTC